>JAKJBL010000022.1 GCA_022707005.1 Bacillota bacterium
CTCAAGCACCTCTTTATATATGCTCTCCCACGAGCCATCGCTGTCCTTCATACCCAAGGCCTGCTTAAGTGAGTTCAACTGCGCCTGTGTAACTCCGCTAACCTGTGTGCTCATTGCCTGTTCTCCTTTTTGCATAGCTTAAAACTGCATCCATATTATATAGTTCGTTAATTTTTACGCTTTCTTGAGCAAATGCAAAAAATATAGGCGCGATTGTTAACGCCCGCGGTTTTTGTTATGCAATTGTAGGGGCGGATATTATCCACCCGCAAGCTCATAGAATTCGCCGGCTCTGTCAATAAACCCCTTTACGCCGCCTGCGCTTACAAGCGCGTACCCCATTATAAACTTTTCCGCCTCATCATAGAGGCAGGGCGCAATGCGTTCGCCAGCTTTGTCTATATAGCCCCATTTGCCGCCTTCATCCATTACTGCTGCACGGTTTTGTGAAAACTCGCGGGCTTCAAGAAATAGGTTTTGTATAACCATAACGCCTGATGTGTTAATATAGCCCCAGCGTCCGTCCTTCTTCACTGCCGCGTATTCTTCAGAAAACTCGCCCGCTCCCTCATAGACTTGCCTGAACGCGCGCTTTCTTGATGTATTGAAATAACTGTATGTGCCGTCCCCGTTGTTTATTGCCGCAAAGCCCTGGCTAAAGCGCACTCCCCTCTCCTTACCCAAGGTTGCAATCTTTTCGCCGACTTTATCTATAATGTAATATTTGCCGTTCTTTCTGGCAAACGCCATATCGCTTGAAAAGTCGCCGGCTGCATCAAACTGCGGCGAAATCGCATAATCGCCGTCCAAATCTATGTAGCCGTATGAGGCGCCTGAATGTACTAAGGCGCGGCCGTTTGAAAATTCCGCTGCTTCAGAAAAGGAATACGCAATAACCAATCTGCCCGTATTATCCGCATAACCCCATTTGCCGCCAAACTCTACTGCTGCAAGCCCTTCGCTAAAGGGTTTTGCATTGCTCCAAACAGGGGGCGCAACCCACTCTCCGCTTCTGTTTATAAGCCCGTAACAAAGCTCGCCCTCTTTTTCGACTGCTGCAAATGCAGTCTGCCCATCATAAAACTCATGCGCATAAAGAAACGCGGGGCTTATTACTTCTGCAAGCGCCGCGTTTTTATAGCCCCAAAGCCCCCCGCTTATAAAAGGGAAGAGCCTGCCTGAGGAATTTGGCTTAATACTCTTTACCTCAGCCTGTACGGCAGCTTCTTTAGGCGCAACTGCGATTTCAAGCTCCTCTTTTAGGGATTCTTTGCCTAAGAGCGTCTTAGCGCCGCCGCCCTTATAAAAGAGCGCAAATATAAGCACACAAAGCGCAGCAAAGAGCGCTGTAAGCGGATAAGCGTACAAGATGGAAACGCGCTTTTTACGCGCGTTTATTTTCCTTTGCGGAACAATTTCCATTTTAAAGAATCCGTGTTATTTAATATATTTTGTGCTTACATAGCCTTGCTTGCCGTTTACGCTTACAAGGTAGAATCCGCTGTCCTTGCCTAAGAGCGTTAGCGCAGTCCCCTTCTTTAGAAGCGTTATGATGTTTTTGCTGCTCGAAGTGGAAGGGGTCTTTCGCATGTTGACATTTGCCGTTGTTTTGGCTGTAGAAGCTGTTGAAGCAGTTGTGGCTGCAGTTGACGTAAGCTTTGCGTATTTTTTTGTGATATACCCGTTAAGGTTGCCTGATTGAACATTGTACCAATCTCCGCTTGAGCCAAGCACATAGAGCTTTGTGCCCTTTTTAAGCTTAGTCAGAATTGTATGCCCTGTAGAGGGGCCTGTGCGAAGGTTTACGGAAGCTGTAGTTACGCCCTCTTGTGTGGCTGCGCCTTGCGAAAGCTCGCCTGTGATTTTTACAAAATCCTGATGCATATAGCCCTGCCTGCCATCAACAGTAACAAAGTAGAAGCTGCCTGTCTGGCTGTGGACAATGAGCTTTGTGCCAACATCATAGTCGCCTAAGATATTGCTTTGATTATCAGCGCTCGGCGTAGACCTTAGGCGCACCCACTCGTTTACAACCTCGGCAGACCACGCCTGCTCGTTAGAGGGCTGCGCAGGAGCCGCAGGGGCAGAGCCTGCATTCCCGCCTGAAGCTGTGAGCTTGACATACTTATCGTTTAAATAGCCTGAAATGCCGTCAGCCTCAACATAGTACCAGCCGTTTGTTATGCCGTAGACCGTAAGCTTCGTGCCCTTTTTAAGCTCTTTAATTATTGAATAGCCTGTTGAGGGCCCTGTTCTGAAGTTGACTTTGCCTGTTGTTTCGCCGTAGCTTGTGGCAGGCTGGCTGCTCTGAGGCGATGAGGCTAAGCTTACATATTCTTTTAGCACATAGCCCTGGAGCTGCCCTGCCTGCACCGCGTAATAATCCCCTACTTCTGCAAGCACGCTTACAGTTGTATTTGCGCTTAGCTCGCCTAAAACACCGCCTGAATATGCGGATGGGTTTGTAAGCAGGCTTGTGTTTGCTCTGATTACACCTGTTGTAGCCTGCTCAAAGGGGGCAGAAACCTGTGGCTGCTCAGCAGGCGGAGCAACAGCAGGAGGAGAAGCGGCAGGTGCGCTAAGCTTAAGGTACTGACCGCTCGCATAGCCGCTTACGCCATTGCTTGTGCAATAATACCAGTCTTTTACGCTTGAATATACTTCGAGCCTATCGCCCTTTGTCAGCTTTTTAAGAATCTTCCCGCTTGTATTGGGCGCGCTTCTAAAGTTAAGCGTGCTTGATGTAACCTCGCCATAAGCTATAATTTCGCCTGTTGGCGGCGCTGAGGGCGCCTGCGGGTCAAGCGGCTTTACAGGGTCGCTCGGCGCTGCAATACCCATTGACCTTATTGTTGCGCCCGGGTAGTAGAACTGGAGAATCTGCTCACAGCGGAAACCTTGATTTGCCATTTGCTGCGCGCCGCGCTGTGAGAGCCCTACGCCATGGCCGTAGCGGCTGCGCGTTACGTTGTAGCCGTTGCCTGTTGGCGTAATTGTATAGAGCCTGAGGTTTTGCGAGAGCGTCATTATGCCGTTCCATCTTAGTTCATCAAGGCTGAAATTATAGCTTATGCTGCGCGCTTCCGAAACTCCGTCGCTTCTTTGGACTTGAATAGTAAGCGCGATTTCAGCTGAGCTTGCGCCAAGAAAGTTAAGCCTGTCTATTGATAAAATGCGCGTAACAAAGCTTGAAGGCTCAATATGCCCTACCTGCCCGGGTCTTAGGCGCAGGTAGTTTGAGAGCGCCGCTTTCATTGAGCCGTCGTCTCCGTTAGCAGGGAAAAATACGGTTTCAGAAACTGAGAGCGGGTTTGCTACATCGTAAGGATCCTGCACCCTTGCGTATGCCCTATCCCACTGGTAGCGGTTAGTGCCGCCCCAGACATCAGAGGGCAGGAGGGTTGCGCCGCCGTTTGAAGCAGCATAATAGCTTGAAAGAATCTGGCTGCCAAGATACAGCCCCATATCGTAAGTTTCGTCAACAGCGCGTATAACATTTGTGTAGCTTGAAACATAGCCCTTATAAACCTGGTCGCTTGAAGTATCGCTAATATCGTAGCCGCCTCCGCCAGTCATATTCGCGAGCACATAGCATTTTGCTGCAACAGCCTGCGCTTTAAGCGCTTCATACGGGAAGGTGTTGCTCATTTCAAAGCCAACTACACCATAAAGATAATGCGGCAGCGGCACCTCGTTTATTGCGCTTATAAGCCCGCCTGAGCATTTAAGCGTTAAATGCCCAAGAAACGAGCGCGTTACGCCTGAGGTTGTAAGCCGAAAATATCCTGCTGAAGGCGCAATACTCTCGCGCATTATTGAAACTGAACTTCCTGAATAAAGCGTGCCTGCAGATGAGTGTGATACTGTAAGCGTGCCCCCTGAGGCTTGTACACTCAAAGTACCGTTTTTAAAGCCCGCCCCGTTTTGTGCTATGAAATAGCTTCCGCTAATAGGGATGCTAAGCATATTTACACTTCCGATTGAAAGCTGAACACGCACTGTTGAATAATCCACAGCTGCATGTGCAGGTTCACTAAAGCCAAGAGGCAGCATCAGCAACAGCATTGCCGCAAGCAGATACCCGATAATTTTTCGCATTAAATCGCTCCTTTGCCGTTGTTATGCGCGAAAGAGAAAGTATGAGAAAAGCAACACATAAGTGTTTTTGTTATTGTATCAAAATAATGACGAATTGTGCAAATATACGGCGTATATTCTTATAATGTTCATAAGTTAGGCTGTTAAATCAGACATTATAGCGAAATAGCACTACATCTCCGTCAGAAATCACATACTCCTTGCCTTCAAGGCGCACTAGCCCCCGTTCTTTGCATACCTGCATTGAGCCGCATTCTATAAGCGTGTTAAAGGGGACTATTTCTGCGCGGATAAAGCCGCGCTCAAAGTCTGAATGAATTTTACCTGCTGCCTGCGGCGCCTTTGTTCCCTTTTTAATTGTCCACGCGCGCACTTCGCTCTTGCCTGCAGTAAGGAAGCTTATGAGCCCAAGCAGTGCATAGCAGGCGGAAATAAGCTTGTCAAGACCTGACTGCTCTAAGCCGAGTTCCTCCAAAAAAGCCTGCTTTTCCTCAGGCTGCAGCAAAGCGAGTTCCGCTTCGACCTCAGCGCAGATTGTGAGCGCTTTAGCGCCTTCTGCTTCTGCAAGCTCATAAAGCGCTTTATGCGCTTGTATAGGCGCTTTGTTAAGCGATGCCTCATCCACATTTGCAACATAAATTATTGGCTTTGCGCTAAGTAGAAAGAGCGTTTGAGCAAACGAGAGCGCCTCTATATCTAAAGTGCGGCAGGGCCTGCCGCTTTCGAGGTGGGCAAGGATGCGCCCTAAAAGCTGCGCCTCGTCAACATGCGCCTTTTCAGCGCTTTTTGCCTGCTTCTGCGCCTTTATGAGCCGCTTTTCAACCGTTTCCATATCGGCAAAAATAAGCTCTGTATTTATTTCGTCTATATCGCGCATGGGGTTGACTGAGCCATCAACATGGGATACATTTTCATCAAGAAAAAAGCGCACTACATGCACAATTGCGTCAACTTCGCGAATATGCGAAAGAAACTTGTTTCCAAGCCCCTCACCGCGGGAAGCACCAAAGACAAGCCCTGCAATATCTACAAAATCAACAGTTGCAGGCGTAACCTTTTGTGGGCTGTACATTTCGCTAAGCTTATCAAGCCTGTAATCAGGCACTGCAACAACGCCCACATTAGGCTCTATTGTGCAAAAGGGATAATTCATAGCAGCTGCGCCTGCTTGAGTAATCGCGTTAAAGAGCGTACTCTTGCCTACATTTGGCAGCCCAACAATCCCAAGTTTCATGTTTACACCTTCTTTTTAAGCCTTTGCGCTTTTACCAGTCTGATTATATAGAGGCATGTCTGCGTATGCAAGCTGCATGTTGAATGAAAGAATCCGCTCTGATATTATAAGTGAAACATCTTAAGGAGCCCTTATGACGCGTGACGAAGTTTTTCAATATTTAAGCCTTGCACAAAAGAACAAAAGCAGCCAGAACCTTTTTGAGATGGAACTGCTCCTTCTTGAACTTGGCTCGCCTGAGCTAAAAGTGCCTGCCGTGCACCTTGCAGGCACAAATGGCAAGGGCTCTACAGCAAGGCTCATTGAGAGCTGCCTAAGAGAAGCAGGCTATAAAACAGGGCTCTACACCTCGCCGCATGTGCTTTGCTTTTCTGAGCGGATACGCGTCAACGGCAAAAATATAAGTGACCATGAGCTCAGCAGCCTAACACAAAAAGTGCAAAGCGCAGAGGCAAAGCTCGGGCTTAGGCTAAACTACTTTCAAATTGTGACTGCGCTCGCGTTTTTGCATTTTGCTAAGAGTAATTGCGACATAGCTGTGCTTGAAACAGGGCTTGGCGGCAGGCTTGACCCGACAAATGTGCTCAAAGCGCCGCTTGTTTCAATTATAACAGCTATAGGTCTTGACCATATTGAGCTTTTGGGCAGCTCCCTTGGCTTAATTGCAAGAGAAAAGGCGGGCATAATTAAACCCTGCTGCGATACTGTGCTTTTAAAGCAAAATGCACAGGTAGAAGCAGTAATACGAGATGTTTGCGCTAAGCAAAACAGCCGCCTTTTTATTGCGGAAAAGCCCAAGGCAGAAATCGAAGGATTCGGGCTTAAGCTTTGCACTGACCTTGGCTCTTTTGAACTTGGCTTAAACGGCAGCTATCAGGCTGAAAACGCTGCGCTTGCTCTATGCGCAATTTCGCGCCTTAATGAAAAAGGGTTTTGCATACCGAAAGAGGCAATTAAAGAGGGGTTAAAGAACGCGGCGTGGGCAGGCCGCTTTGAACGCGTTTGCCTAAACCCGCTTATGCTAATTGACGGCGCGCATAATCCGCAGGCTGCCTTAGCGCTTAAAGAAAGCCTAAGCGCCTACTTTCCTGATAAACGCGCAGTTTTTCTTATGGCTGCAATGCAGGATAAGGACTATATTGGTTGTATAAAGGCAGTAGCTCCTCTTGCTAAGGCAATGGTTGCAGTCGGGCTTAATTATAGCCGCGCAGTCTGCGCAAATACGCTTAGGGCTGCAATGGCGCAGGTATGCAAAAACAGCTATGCTGCAAGCGGAGTTAAAGAAGCGCTTCTGCTTGCAAAGGGTTTAAACGCTGAGCTTATCGTAGGCTTTGGCTCGCTCTACCTTGCCGCCCCTTTCAGGGAAGAAGCAAGGGCGCTTTGCGAGCAAAGCATAAAGGAGGAGGGCGCATGTATTTAAGCGCAGGCTGGGAAGAATACAGTCTCCTTGACGCTGGAAATGGCGAAAAGCTTGAGCGGTGGGGGAAGTATACCCTTTTGCGGCCTGAGCCGCAGGCGCTTTGGCCGATGGCTGAAACACCTGCTTCAGATTGCAGGTATATCCGTTCAAGCGATGGCGGCGGGCACTGGGAGTTTTATAAAAAGCTGCCTGAGGCATGGCGCATTCATTATGAAAACTTAGTTTTCATAGTGCGGCCGACAGGCTTTAAGCACACAGGCCTTTTCCCTGAACAGGCTGTAAACTGGGGTTTTATGCAAAACCTTGTCAAAAAGAGAAGCGCCTGCCGCGTGCTGAACCTTTTTGCGTATACAGGCGGTGCAACATGCGCTTTGGCAGCTTCAGGCGGCCATGTGACGCATGTTGACGCAGCTAAAGGCATAGTAGCCTGGGCAAAGGAGAACTATTTGGCAAGCGGCCTTAACCAAAATAATGTCAGGTTCCTTGTAGATGACGCAATGAAGTTCATTTTAAGGGAAGGCCGCAGGGGCAGCCGCTATGATGCAATACTCATGGACCCTCCAAGCTATGGCAGGGGGCCTAAGGGCGAGCTTTGGAAAATAGAACAAAGCCTGTACCCTTTAGTTGAGGCAGCAGCAGGGCTGCTTAGCGACAACCCGCTGTTCTTCCTTGTTAACTCATACACAACAGGGTTTGCGCCAAGTGCCCTAAAAAACGTGCTTCAGGCTGCGCTTTTTGAAAAACACCCGCACATAGAGGCAGACGAAGTCGGGCTCCCTATTTTGAACAGGGGCATGTGCTTGCCCTTAGGCGCAACCGCACGCGCAGTTTGGAGCTAAATGCGTATTCTTTATGAGGACAACCATATATTAGTTGCAGAAAAACCCGCGAATATGCCCTGCCAGGCTGACAGCTCAAAAGATGCGGATATGCTTAACCTGCTTAAAGCATATATTAAACAAAGCGCAAACAAGCCGGGCGCAGTTTATTTAGGGCTTTGCCACAGGCTCGATAGACCTGTAGGCGGTGTAATGGTTTTTGCTAAAACGAGCAAGGCGGCAAAGCGGCTTTGCAGCCTATTTGCCGAAAATAAAGCCGAGAGGCGCTATGTTGCAGTTGTTGTGGGGCGCCCGCCTGAAGAATCAGTGCTTATAGACTACCTTAAGCTTAGCGATAAGCGCATGATAGCTTATAATTCTCCGCTTGAAGGCGCAAAGCGCGCTGAGCTAAGCCTGAGGACTCTTATGTATTTGGGCGGTTATGCGCTTGTGGATATTGCGCTTAAAACAGGCAGAAAGCACCAGATTCGCAGTCAGCTCATGAACCACGGGTGGCCTGTGCGCTTTGATATGCGTTACAACCCCTCCCCTGAAAAAGGGCAGATTGCGCTATTTGCATATTGCTTGGGGTTTATGCACCCGACTAAAAAGGAGTATATGCGCTTTGTAATTGCGCCAAATTCAAAAAGCTTTTTTGGGTTTGAGCCTTGCCTGAAGCTGCTTATAGAAAACGCAAAGAATATGCCTAAGGGGTGTTTAAGTTGAAAAAAGAGCTTGCTGCGCCTGTTATAGTGACTGTGCTGCTTGTGCTTGTTTTGCTTGCCTATGCCTGTATTTGGGTAATTGTGCCCGTACCTAAGGCGCTTAAGATAGTGCTTGTGGCTGTGCTGATTTGCTTAATTGGCGTTTCAGTTTATGTGCTTGTTGAACGCATAAAAGAAATAAGGAGCGAAGATGAAGATGATTTTAGTAAATACTGAGAACATCCCAGGAAGGCAGCTTGAACTTCTCGGCTTAGTTAAAGGCAGCACAATCCAATCCGTACATGCTGGCCGCGACATTTTGCAGGCGTTTAAAACGCTTGTAGGCGGGGAGCTTAAAGCATACGCGAAAATGCTCAACACAGCGCGGCAAATCGCTACAAAGCGCATGGTTGATGAAGCTGAGGCGCTTGGAGCTGATGCTGTTGTGAATATTCGCTATTCTTCAGCTTCAGTGATGCAGGGCGCTGCTGAAATAATAGTATATGGCACTGCTGCTAAATTTATCTAAGCACAAAGAGCAGGTTTTCATAGAAAGCATGCGCCTTTTTCATTGAAACAGGCGTATAAATACGATACAATAAAGCTACGTTTGTACAGGAGGCGGCGGCTTGGGGCAGCTTGACGAGCTTATAAAAGCACTTGACGGCATGGAGCTTGAACGCGGTCTCCCTATGAGGCAGCTTACTACGTTTCGCCTTGGCGGGCCTGCAGATGCTGTGCTCTTTGTAAAAACCGAAGCAGAGCTTCTAAAAGCGCTGCTTGCGTGCAGAGAGCATGCCCTCCCCTATCATATTATCGGGAACGGCTCAAACCTCATTGTGCGCGACGGAGGGCTTCGCGGGCTTGTGCTTGTTATTGGCAAACACATGGCGGGGTTTTCTCAAAAGGGCACGCAAATCATTGCAGGCGCAGGGCTTTCGCTTACTGCGCTTGCGCGCGAAACAGTACGCCTCGGGCTTATGGGGCTTGAGTGGGCGTGCGGCATCCCCGGTACTTTAGGGGGTGCGTGCGCTATGAACGCAGGGGCCTATACAGGCGAGCTTAAGCAGAGCCTAAAGCGCGTGCGCATACTTGAAAATTACGCCATATATGAGCGCGACGTAGAGCCTTGTGACCTTGGCTACCGCACAAGCATATATGGCGCGCCCGATAAAATAGTGCTAAGCGCAATGCTTGAGCTAAGTGAAGACGACGGCTTTGCAAAAAAGCGGCAGGCGGACTATTTATGTTCCCGCGAAACAAAGCAGCCGCTTGCATTTGCAAGCGCAGGGAGCGTTTTTAAGCGGCCAAAGGGGCATTACGCAGGGCAGCTTATAGAAGCTGCAGGGCTTAAAGGCGCGCGGCTTGGCGGAGCAATGGTAAGCGACCTGCACGCAGGCTTTATTATTAACACAGGCGATGCAACAGCGAGCGATGTGTTAGGCTTAATTGAGCGTGTGCGCAAAGCTGTGCTTGAAACAAGCGGAGTAGAGCTTGAACTTGAAGTAAAAGTCTGGGGAGACGGCTAAAAATTAAGCAGTTTTAAGGAGACCTATGAAAAACCTGCAGCTTGTAATAATAACCGGCCTTTCGGGTGCAGGCAAATCGCTAGCCCTAAGGCGACTCGAAGACCTTGGCTATTATTGTGTGGACAACCTCCCTATAAGCCTGCTTACAGGCTTCTTAGAGCAGTGCATGGCAAGCGTAAGCAAAGCCGCAGTTGCAATAGACAGCCGCGAGAGCGTGTTCGGTGCGGACTGGTCGCGCATGCTCGCTGAGCTTTATAGACCCGACCTTTCGTACAGAATTATTTTTCTTGAGAGCAGGGACGATGTCCTTATACGGAGATTTTCAGAAACACGGCGGAGGCACCCGCTCTCAGGCAATGAAAACATCCTCTATGGCATTACATTTGAGCGCGAGCTTATGCAGCCGCTGCGCTATTATTCTAATATTGTTATTGACACAAGCGACTTAACCCCTCCTGAGCTTAACTCAAGGCTTGACGATGAGCTGTACCTCGACATAGCTGCTGACGCAATAAATATTTCAATTATGAGCTTTGGCTATAAGCGCGGGCTGCCGCTTGAAGCGGATATGGTCTTTGACACACGCTTTTTGCCAAACCCGTTTTACGATGTGGAACTTAGGGAGTTTTCCGGCCTTGACGAACAGGTCAAAACTCAGCTTTTAAATGAACCGCTTGCAGCCCCGTTCCTTGACGCCTGCGAAATGCTTATAAAAAGCACTGTCTCAGGCTTTATTGCGCAGGGCAAGCGCAGGCTCGTACTTGCTTTTGGCTGTACGGGCGGCAGACACAGGTCGGTTGCTGCAGCTGAAGAAATGGCTAAGCGGCTTCGCAGCTTTGATTACAGCGTGCGCTGTTTGCACAGGGACTTAAAGCTTGAAGAAACAGCTATTCTTGAACGCCTGAACGCAACGGAAGGACAAAAGTGAATTTTGCAGCAAAAACGCATATAGGCCTGCGCCTAAAAAATGAGGACAGTCTGTACCTGCCGCAAGCAGAGGGGGTGCAGCTTGTTGCTGTTGCAGACGGCATGGGCGGCCATGCAGGCGGCAAGCATGCAAGCTCAACTGCAATCAGTAAGCTAATAAGCTCAATTACTAAGAGCAGCCCCTACCTTGAGCTTGACCCTGTGCAGCGCATAAGGCAGGCTATAAAGGCAGCAAACGAAGAAATTTACAAAGAGGCGCAGCTTGATGAGGGCTATCGCGGCATGGGCACAACTCTTACTCTCGCGCTTTTATTTGCAGACCAATACATTGCGGCAAATATCGGCGACAGCCGTCTTTACCACTTTGACGGCTGGACTTTAACGCAGGTAACCCACGACCACAGCCTTGTAGCAGTGCTTGTTGCTCACGGCGCAATTACAGAACATGAGGCTTCCTGCCACCCGCAGCGCAATATTATAACCAGAAGCCTGGGCACGACGCAAAACGAGGAGGCGGACTTTTTTATTCGGCGCTGGAGCGAAGGTGATATTCTCCTGCTTTGTACGGACGGGCTCCACGGCAGCGTAAGCGACGCACAGCTTGAGGCGAGCCTGCGCCTTAACATCTCGCTTAACTCTCTTGCGCAAAGGCTTGTAAAGCTTGCCCTAAAAGCAGGAGCAACAGACAACATCACTCTAATACTTGCAAAAAATACCGGGGGTGATGCAGCATGAACGGCCGCATACTCGCCGGAAAATACAAACTTCTCGAAAAACTCGGCTCTGGCGGCATGGCGGATGTATATAAAGCAACAGAGCTTTCCTTGCAGCATAGAACTGTTGCAATTAAGCTTTTAAAGCCCGAGCTTGGGCAGGATGCGGCGTTTTTGCGCAGGTTTGGCCAGGAGGCGCAGGCTGTGCTTAAGCTCTCTCACGAAAATATCGTGCGGCCTTATGATGTAGGGCTTGACCGCGATATGCCCTTTATTGTGCTTGAATATGTTGAAGGCAGAACGCTTAAGGAAAGAATATCAGAAAAAGGCCCTATGACGCCGCGCCATGCAATAAACCTTTCAGCACAGGTGCTTGACGCGCTTGCACACGCGCACGATAAGGGCATAATCCACCGCGATGTAAAGCCGCAGAATATCATAATAAACAGCCGCGGCAGAGCAAAGCTCACTGACTTTGGCATTGCGCGCAACACTGCCTCAGACACAACAACGCTTGCAGGCGCTAATGTCTTTGGCTCTGTGCACTATCTTTCGCCCGAGCAGGCTAAGGGGCTGCCTGTAACTAGCGCAAGCGATATATACTCAATGGGCATAACCCTGTATGAAATGGTTACGGGCAAACTGCCTTTTGAAGCTGAAAGCTCCGTATCTGTTGCCTTAAAGCATGTGCAGGACGAGCTTATACCTCCAATAAAACTAAACCCCTCCCTGCCCCCCGCCTTAAACGACATCATTATGAAGGCAGCGGCAAAGGAGCCTAAAGACCGCTACCAGAGCGCAAAGGCAATGCGTTTAGACCTCATGCGCGTTTTAAGGGAGCCATCAGGCACCTTTGCGCGGCAGGCGCAGCAAAAGCCTGACATAAAGGCAAAGCGCGGGGTATTTAGAATTGCGCTTGTTGCTGTAGTTGCGCTCGGGCTCTTTGGCGCTCTATTTCTTGCTGCACGCACAGTGCTTGAACGCCGCGCAATAAGCAGCACTGAGCTTGTGCCTAAGCTTGTTGGCAAAAGCATAGAGGAAGCTAAGAATATTGCAAAGCTTCGCACATATACAATAGATATCATAGAAACCGTAACAAGCTCTGAGTTCCCGGGAGGCGTAGTGCTTGAGCAGGAGCCGTCTGCAGGCACAGCGCTTAAAAACGGCAGCCAAATCTCAGTAACTGTTAGCGCAGGCGCGTTTATGCCGCGCGTGCCCGAGCTTTTTGGCTTAACGCTAAAAGAAGCGGAAGAAGCGCTCCTTGATGCAGGCTTAGTACGCGGCGATATAGAATACCGAATTTCGGACGCGCCGGTTGGCACAGTTTTTAAACAGGACCCTGCGGAAGGCACCTCGCTTTTTGAAGGAGACGAGGTACAGCTTTTTATAAGCGGCGAACCAAGCCGCAATATAGAGATGATAAACGTCACCGGTCTTTCGCTAAGGCGCGCTCTGCCGCTTTTAAAGGAGGCAGGCTTTAATGCGCTGCGCGTTAAGCTTACAGAAGCGCCTGAAGCAGGCCAGGAGGACCTTGTGCTTAAACAAAACCCTGCCTATGGCGAGAGCGCCTCAAATGCAAACGCTGTTGAGCTTACGGTTTCAGGGAAGCTCTCAGGGCTTTATACTGCAGATGTTGCATTTAGAGTTGATGTTGACGAGCCTCTGACAAAGCTCCTTGCGACAATCCCGCTTACTTTAGGAGCGGTCGAATACGAAAGAATAGTCTATGAGGCGCTCCTCGACGAAGGACCTGAACAGGAAGTATCATTTACAGCCGCAATCGGTGAAGGAGGAGAGCGGCAAATGAATGTATATTTAAACAATGTGCTTACGCGCAAAACCGCAGTTACGTTCTCGCATACAGGGTAGACTATGCAAGAAACAGGGTTGGTGCTAAAGGGCGTTGGCGGATTTTATACAATTTTGACTCAAGACAATGAAGAAGTGACTGCTTTAGCGCGCGGCCGCTTCAGGCTTGAGGGGCTAACGCCGGTTTGCGGTGATAGAGTTGAGTTTGTGCGCCAAAAAGACGGGCATGCTGCAATTGTAGAAATTCTTGAACGCACAAATCTGCTTATAAGACCTCAGGTAGCAAATATAGACCAGCTTGTTATAGTGCTCTCGCTTTCTGCGCCAAAGCCCGACCTTTTGCTTTTAGATAAGCTTCTGCTCCAGGCAGCGCCATTAAAAATAGAGCCGCTCATTGTTTTTAATAAAGCAGACGAAGCAGACGATGCTCTGCTAAGCCCGCTTTTAGTCGAGTACGCAGCATACAAAACGCTTACTCTCTCAGCGCATACAGGCCAGGGTGTCCCTGCCCTAAAAGAGGCGCTTAAAAACAAAATAAGCTGCTTTGCGGGGCAGAGTGCAGTAGGCAAAAGCTCATTGCTAAATGCGCTTTTGCCAAAGCTTAACCTTCCTGTTGGCAACCTTGCAAAGCGTGCGCTTCGCGGGAAGCATACTACGCGCCACGCAGAGCTTTGGCCGTATCAGGGCGGCGCTGTGCTTGATACGCCGGGGTTTTCGCTCCTTGAGCTAAAGGCGCTTGAACAGCCTGAGCTAGATATGGCTTACCGTGAGTTTGGCGATGCGCCTAAAAGCTGCCGCTTTGCGCTGTGCTCTCACAGAAGCGAGCCGGGCTGCGCTGTACGCAGCCTTGCAGAAAAGGGCAGCTTTTCAAAAGGGCGATATGAGCGCTATGTTGAATTAAGAAACCAGTTTGAAACGCTCTTTAAGGAGCGCTACGACTGAATACGCATAAGAAAGGCTAAAGCATGATTAAAATAGCACCTTCAATTCTCTCAGCCGATTTTGGCTTTATGGCAGATGCTGTAAAGGCGCTTGAAGCAAGCGGCGCAGACTGGCTGCACCTTGATATAATGGACGGTCACTTTGTGCCTAATATGTCCTTTGGGCCGCAAATGTGCAAGGCGCTAAGACGCCACAGCAGGCTGCTCTTTGATGTGCACCTTATGGTAGAACATCCGTCAGACTGGATTGAGCCTTTTTTTGAGGCAGGAGCTGACAGCATAACATTCCATGTTGAGACAGAGCGCCATATAGAGCGCCAGCTCTCGCGCATACGCGCAAAGAAAATACGGGCAGGGCTTGTGCTAAACCCCGCCACACCTGTAGTTATGCTTGAAAACGTGCTTGAATACTGCGACCTTGTGCTTTTAATGAGCGTAAACCCCGGCTTTGGCGGGCAGGAGTTTTTGGAGCTCGTGCTTAAGAAGATCTCAAGCCTTAGAGAAATGGCAGTAAAGCGCGGCATAATGCTCGACATTGAAGTTGACGGCGGCATAAACGAAACAACCGCAAAGCGCTGCATAGAAGCAGGCGCAAATGTGCTTGTTGCTGGCAATGCTGTTTTTAAAAGCGCAGATATGGCAAAAACAATAGCAGCATTAAGAGGCGAAGCTTAAGCGCATATCTAATTGAAAAGGAGAATATTATGATTGATATAGCGATTATCGGAGGCGGACCCGCAGGCCTTGCTGCAGGGCTCTACGCTGCGCGCGGCGGAGCAAGCACAGTGCTTTTTGAAGAAGTCTTTGTAGGCGGGCAGGCTGCAAAAACCCCGCGCATAGACAATTATCCTGGGTTTACAGACGGAATAGAGGGCAGCGAGCTTGGCATTAGGATGCATGACCAGGCAGTGCGCTTTGGACTTGACATACGCTATGAACCAGTAGACGGGTTAGACCTTGCATACCCGACAAAAAGCGTACAAACAGCGCATGGCTGCGTTTTAAGCAAAACAGTTATACTTTCGATGGGCGCCAGCCCCAAAAAGCTAAACCTTAAAAACGAGGACAGTTTTGTTGGAGCAGGGCTTTCCTACTGCGCAAGCTGCGACGGCGCGTTTTTCCGCAATAAGGAAGTGTGCGTTATAGGCGGGGGGGATACCGCGCTGCAGGATGCGCTCTACCTTGCGCGATTTGCAAAAAAAGTCTACCTCATACACCGCCGCAACGAATTTCGCGGCTGCAAGCTGCTCCAGTCATCCGTATTAGCGGAAAATAATATTGAGGTGCTTTGGAGCCATGTCGCAACCGAGCTTCTCGGCGAAGGCGCAATTGAGGGAATACGGCTTAGGCATATAGAGTCAAACACTATAAAAGAGCTTGTGCTTAGCGGCGTGTTTATTGCAGTTGGCATAGAGCCGCGCACAGACCTTGTGCGCGGGCAGCTGCAGCTTAGCACAGAAGGCTATATAAAAACTGACGAAGCAATGCGCACAGCCCTTGCAGGCGTATATGCGGCAGGGGATGCACGCGAAACGCCGCTTAGGCAGGTAGTAACTGCTGTTTCTGACGGAGCTGTTGCTGCAACAAGCGCGCTTGAGTATCTTTCAACGCTTAAGCAGGCGGCATCAAATTAAACTGGAGGGCTTATGGGGGAGCTGTTCGGCACAGACGGAGTACGCGGTATTGCAAACGGCGATTTAAGCCTTGAGCTTGCAATGCGCATGGGGCAGGCAGGTGCGTTTGCGCTTACAAGCGAAGTGCACTCGCCGCGAATACTTATTGGCACTGACACAAGAAAATCGGCTGATATGCTTTTTGGCGCGCTTTCAGCAGGAATCTGCTCTATTGGCGGGGATGTTGTTTATGCTGGCGTTATACCTACGCCTGCGCTTGCCTATCTTGTGCGCCTGTATGAAGCTGATGCTGCAGTAATGATTTCAGCCTCGCACAACCTTATGGAATACAACGGCTTTAAGTGGTTCGACAAGCGCGGCTATAAGCTTAGCGACAGCCTTGAAGCACAAATCGAGGCGCTTATTCGCGATGGCTGCCCAAAGCCAAGGCCTACAGGCGGCCTTGTAGGCAGAGTGACCCGCGCAAAACGGGCTGCTCTTGATTATACCGACTTTTTACTAAAAGCTGCGGACTGCTCGCTTTTAGGCATGCGCCTTGTGCTTGACTGTGCAAACGGCGCTGCAAGCGACCTTGCTAAAGAGGTGTTTTCAAAGCTTGGGGCAACTGTTCTTAGCTTTTCGGATGAGCCTGACGGCTACAACATAAACGACCAATGCGGCTCTACCCACCCTGAACGGCTCAGGCAGCTCGTAAGCGAGACCTGCGCTGACATAGGGTTTGCCTTTGACGGAGATGCTGACAGGCTTATTGCTGTTGACGAGCGCGGCCGCATTGTTGACGGCGACCGCATTATAGGCATTTTAGCTCTTGATTATAAAAAGCGGGGGCTTTTAAAAGACGACACTCTTGTAATTACAGTTATGAGCAACCTCGGTCTTAAGCTTAAGCTTAATGAGGCAGGCATAAAAACCGAAGAAACAGCAGTCGGCGACCGCTACGTGCTTGAGCGCATCCTCGAAAAGGGCTATTCTTTTGGAGGCGAACAGTCAGGGCATATTATTTTTGCAAACGACCACACAACCGGAGACGGCATGCTAAGCGCGATTAAGCTCTTGAACGTTGTTAAACATTCGGGCAGGCGTTTTAGCGAGCTTGCGGACGAAATCCCGATTTACCCGCAGGTGCTTGTAAATGTAATAGTTGACGAGCAGGCAAAAGACGCCGCGCTAAACGATAAGGATTTAAAAGAGGCAGCCTGCGGAGCAGAAGCTGCGCTAGGAAAATCGGGACGTGTGCTTATCCGCAAATCAGGCACAGAGCCTTTAATACGCATTATGCTTGAAGGCATGGACGAAAATGACCTTCGCGCTCGCGCAGGCGCGCTTGCGCACATACTCATAACAAACCACAACGGCAGGCTCAAGGGATAAAATGCTGCAAAAAGAAGAAATCACAAAAGTGCTCGGCCTTTTAGAGGCAGCCTACCCTAACCCGAAAAGCGAGCTTAACTTCACAAGCCCGTATGAGCTGCTCGTTGCCACAATTTTAAGCGCGCAAAGCACGGACAAGCAGGTGAATATATGCACAAGCAGGCTGTTTGCTAAATACAACACAGCTGAGCAGATTGCTGCGCTTGCTGAAGATGAGCTTTTTGACTATATAAAAACCTGCGGGCTTTATAAGTCAAAGGGCAGAAATATTATAGCGATGAGCAAAATACTCCTTAGCGAATATAACGGCGAAGTGCCTAAAACGCGCGAAGCGCTTATGCGCCTTAACGGAGTAGGCAGAAAGACTGCAAATGTAGTGCTAAGCAACGCTTTTAACATCCCAGCTATTGCAGTTGATACGCATGTGTTTCGCGTTGCAAACCGCATAGGGCTTGCAGACGCAAAGGATGTGCTTAAGACTGAGCTTGCGCTTATGGAGGCAATACCAAAGGCGCGCTGGTCGGACAGCCACCATTATCTTATACTCCACGGCCGCAGAGTTTGCTCAAGCAGGAACCCAAAATGCGCTTTGTGTACGCTAAAAGCGCACTGCATTTGGTATAATGACAAAAACGAACAAGGCATAAAGGGTTAAAATGCAGTTTCTCGATAAAGCAAGGATTTTTATAAAAGCAGGCGATGGCGGAAATGGCTGCGTAGCTTTCCGGCGTGAAAAGTATGTCCCAAGGGGCGGACCTTTCGGCGGCGACGGCGGCAGCGGCGGAGATATAATTTTTGAAGCCGACCCGAGCTTAAGCACGCTTTTGGATTATAAATATAAGCGGCATTTTCGCGCAGAGCGGGGCGAGGATGGCAAAACCGGCCTTTCAACAGGCAAAAACGGCGCTGACTTATTCATTAAGGTGCCTGTTGGCACTATTGTGCGCGATGTGCTTACAGGGCTTATAGTTGCTGATATGAGCACGCCTGATAAACAAAAGCGCCTTCTTAAAGGCGGCGCTGGGGGCAAGGGGAACGCGCGCTTTGCAACGCCTACGCGCCAAACCCCGCGATTTGCGCAAAGCGGCAAAAGAACACTTGAGCGCGAAGTTGAGCTTGAGCTTAAGCTCCTTGCGGATATTGGCATAATAGGCATGCCAAACGCTGGCAAATCAACGCTTCTTGCAGCGCTTACAAGCGCAAAGCCAAAAATCGCAAGCTATCACTTTACAACGCTTACGCCAAACCTCGGTGTGCTCGAAAGATATTCATCGCGCTTTGTGCTTGCGGATATCCCGGGGCTTATTGAGGGCGCAAGCAGGGGCGCAGGGCTTGGGCATGAGTTTTTAAGGCATATTGAGCGCACACGCATGCTGATACATGTTGTTGACGCAAGCTTTGAAGAAGAAAGAAGCCCGCTTCTTTCATATACGCTTTTAAACGAGGAGCTTAAAGCTTACAGCGAAAAGCTTGCCTCGCTCCCGCAAATAGTTGCAGCAAACAAAATAGATATGCCGAGGGCATCTGAGGGCATCCGCGAATTAAAAGAGGCGCTCTTTGCAAAGGGCGTGCAGGTTTACGAAATAAGCGCTGCAATGCACAAGGGGCTTGAGCCTCTTGTAGAGGCTGTATTCGAGCTATGCCTTACTTTGCCGCCTGTGCCTGAGTTTGATGAAGAAGCGCTTGTTGAAGCGCCGCTCTACAGCGAGGGCTTTGAAGTTTATAAAGACGAGGACGGCGCTTTTGTCGCTTCTGGCGGTGAGGTAGAGCGGCTGCTTGATGAAACCGACCCTAATGACGAACAATCCATGCGCAGGTTCCAGCAGCTTTTAAAAAGCACAGGCATAATAGACGCCCTAAAAGGTGCAGGAGCTGTAGAAGGCAGCCTTGTGCGCCTTGGAGAATGGGAGTTTGACTTCATAGAATGATTCTTTGGCATACTCTGGCATCTTGCTAAATCTATGCCTTTGTGCTAAAATTACCAAAACTCAATCAATGCCCTTTTTAACATTACTTAAAGGGTGCACGCATGAAAAAGTTCAAACGAAGCGAGCGCATTGCAGCTCTTGTACGATTGTTTTGCTCTGACCCGGGACGTGTTTTTACGCTCAGGGAACTATCAGGGCAATTTGGCTGCGCTAAATCAACGCTAAGCGAGGATATTGCGCTGCTTCGCGCAACATTTTCTGAGCGCGGGCTTGGCATAGTCGAAAGCATTAACGGAGCAGCAGGCGGCGTGCGCTTTTACCCGTTTTATGATGATGCCTCTGACGCTTTATTTATAGAGGAGCTTTGCAAAACGCTTTCACACAGCTCACGAATCCTCCCTGGCAACCTTCTTTTTACTGCAGATGTGCTTTATGAGCCTAAGCTTCTTAATCGCTTAGGTGCAATTATAGCTAAATATTTTTGTGAGCTAAACCCCGATATTCTCGTAACTTTAGAGGTCTCTGGCGCGCCTATTGCGCTTATGACTGCAAAGGCGCTCGGTAAACCCCTTGCAATAGCGAGGCGCATAAGCCGCCCTGCAGAAGGACCTACAGTAACTATAAACCTCCACAAGTCGGACTGCCCAAGGCAGCGCCAGCTGAGCCTGCCTACGCGAAGCCTGAATAAGGGTCAAAGAGTGCTTATAATAGACGACTGCATAGAAACAGGCGAAGCAGCAGAGGCGCTCTTTGCGCTTATAGGCGAGTTTGGAGCAGAGGTTTGCGGCTTTGGCACAATCTTGGCAATAAGCGAGCCAAAAGTTAAGGCAGTTAAAGACTATGTGCATCTTATAACTTTAAATAGAAGCGAAGCAGGGATTAAACTTTTGCCTGCTGAATGGCTTGTTGATAATCTCTCTCAAGAAGGGTATGCCTAATACCTTAACCTCCGTTACGCTAAAAGCCGGTTTTATCGGCTTTTAGTGTTCTTATGCCTTATATGGGGCTGGCTGTGCGCCTATTTTCTGCTTTTGCAGACAGTTTTTGATTCTTAGGCGCTCCGGGCTTTACAAAGTGCTTCCTGTCTATTATACTTATTTCTGAAAAAGCGTTGATTGGGACGAGTAGGTTCAGCTACCCCTTAAAGCGAGCTGCGGCAGGTGCAAGCGCAGCAGGCGGTATGAGCCGAAAATCACCCATGAGCTGCGCTGCGAACGAATTTATTTAGTAGCAGCGCACGGGCAAGCCCGTTACAGCTTTTGCGAATTTACGCTAAAGAGTGGGTGCCTTGCACCAGCTCGGGTGGTACCGCGCGGCATCCGCTGCGCCCCGACTTTGGGGCGCAGCGTTTTTAATATAACAGGAGGACAGCATGTATAAAAAAGTCTCACCAACCTTGGATTTTGTGCCCCGCGAAAAAGAGGTGCTCAAGTTCTGGAAGGAA
>JAKJBL010000023.1 GCA_022707005.1 Bacillota bacterium
CCTTCAACGCCTTCACTCTGCCATTGCCAGGCGTCCTTTGCGCCAAACGCCCTGCTTGTAACGCTCACACGCTTAGCTACCATAAATGCGGAATAAAAACCCACGCCAAACTGCCCTATGATTTCCGCACTTGAAGAAGCCATTTCTTCTTTAAAGCTCAAAGTCCCGCTTTGTGCAATTATGCCAAGGTTTTGTTCAAGTTCCTCACGGCTCATGCCGCAGCCGTTATCTATTACTGTAAGCGTCCTGTTGCCTTCGTCTGCCTCAAGGCTTATGAAAAACTCTTCTTTTGCCATACCTGATGTGCCGGAGTCAAGCTCCCTGTAGTAAAGCTTGTCAATTGCATCGCTCGCGTTGCTTATTAGTTCGCGAAGAAATATTTCTTTATGCGTATAAATTGAGTTAATCATTAACTCAAGCAGCCGTTTTGATTCTGCCTGAAAGGGTTGCAAAGCCATATTATCACCTTCTGTATTGAATTAGCACTCTCAGCACTGGAGTGCCAGCCTAATTATAGCGCATTTTGGCTAAAAAGGGAATGCGGAAAATGTGACTTTCCTGTAAAACGCCTTTGCTTCTGCGCTTGACAACTTTATTCCCCGGGCAGATACTAAAACTAATGGGAGGTAGGCTGTATGTATGAGCTTATACAAGCAGGCGAACGCACATGGTATTTTGAGGCGCCCTCTAAAGTCGGGGCGTATGTTGAGCCAGACGGCAGCGTTATTTTAATTGACAGCGGCAACGATAAGGATGCTGGCAGAAGAATTTTAAAGCAAATAGCAGAACAGGGCTGGTCTCTTAGAGCGATTTTGAACACACATTCAAATGCAGACCATATTGGCGCAAACGCGTTTTTGCAGCAGCGCACAGGCTGTAAAATTTATGCGTATGGAGTTGAAGCAGCATTTACGCAGTATCCGTTGCTTGAGCCTGCGTTTTTATATGGGGGCTTTGCGCCAAAAGCATTAAGAAACAAGCTTTTATTGGCGCAGCCAAGCCAGGTTATTCAAATGGAGGGGAACCTGCCCGCGGGCTTTGAACTGCTCCCGCTGCCCGGTCATTATTTTGACATGGTCGGCCTTCGCACACCTGGTGATGTGATTTTCCTCGCAGACGCGCTTTTTAGTGAGACTATCCTAAACAAATATCATGTCAGTTTCTTGTACAATGTAAAAATGCAGCTTCAAACACTCGAAATGCTAAAAACTGTTCGGGCAGCCCTATTCATACCTTCGCATGCACAGGCAACAAAGGATATTCTGCCGCTTATTGACTGCAATAAAGCAAAAATTCTCGAATTTGCCGCTTTGCTTATTAAGCTCGCTAAATTTAGGCAAACTGAAGCAGAGCTTTTAAGCGCTGTATTCGAGCACTATGAGCTGAAAATGGATTTTAACCAGTATGTGCTCATTGGAAGCACCCTGCGTTCTTATCTTTCATATTTAGTTGATGAGGGTGCGCTTGAAGCGAAATTTGAGCAAAATATGCTTTGGTATACTGCGCTTTAAAAAGTATATTTAGGTAGTTCCGGCTGTTTAAGCCTTGCAGCCATTGACGCACAATTTGCGCAAGAGTATAATGGCACTGCGCTTTTTGTGTTTAAATGTATCGGGGGTTACTCTAAGATGGATTATACTGGAATTAGCGAACAAGTACATAGTGCCTTAATAGAGCTTTTTAGCATAGCTTCGCTAAAGCCTGGCGAACTTATAGTTGTCGGCTGCTCAACAAGTGCAGTTGCTGGTTTTGACATAGGCTCACAATCAGATGAGCATATAGCCTCAGCGCTTATGGACACTATACTTGCCGAGATTAAAGCCAACGGGCTTATGCTTGCTGTTCAATGCTGCGAGCATTTAAATCGTGCGCTTGTTGTTGAACGGCAGGCGTTTATACAGTATGGGTTAACTCAAGTTTGGGTTAAACCCTGGCTACATGCAGGAGGTGCGTTTGCAGCGTGCGCAATAGAGCGTTTTGAAGCGCCGGTTGTTGTTGAAGATATACGCGCATGCGCAGCTGCAGGCCTTGACATAGGGGGTACATTTATAGGGATGCACTTAAGGCCGGTAGTTGTGCCTCTTCATACCCGCGGCCGCAAGATTGGGGAAGCAAACCTCACTATGGCATATACACGCCCCAAATATATAGGCGGGCCGCGCGCACAATATGAACAGTTAAACGGGTATTAAATCTTTGCACTAACTCCATTAAAAGCAATAATGCAGCACCAAAATGGTCGCTGCTTTTTTTGTTAAATCCTTGACAAGGGCGAGTGCTGCGCTTATACTTAAACTGTCTCATTTAAGACAGTTAGGAGCAATAATGAATTTGACTCAAGCTCAGGCGGAGCGCCTTTTGCCCATTATCGAAGAAACCTTTTTATTTAAAGGCGTTGCTTTAGAAGAACTCACAAAGCTTCTTTTAAGCCTTGAAGTTGAATACCTTCACTACAATTCGGGTGAAACTATCCTTGAGCAAAGTATTATAAAACCCTGTTTGGGAATCTTGCTTTCAGGGAGCGCAATAGTTGAAAAGCACTCGGGTGAAGGCTTTATGGCTATGAGCGTGCTCAGTCAAGGGCAGCTTTTTGGGATGGCATCTCTGTTTTCGTGCGGAGAGAGGCAGCCGTACCCTGTATGCATCATTGCAGGGGATAATACATCTGCACTTGTTATTCGCGAAGAAACCCTTAAGCAGCTGTTTAGCAGAAACCACCTTATGGCGGAGAACTATATTTGCCACTTGACAGGGCGCATTCATTTTTTGAATAACAGGCTTTCGCATATCATTCAGCCAACTGTCGAGGAGCGTGTACTCTTTTACCTAAAACATAGCGCTGAGGGCGGAAACATCAAAAGTTTCTCTGCGCTTGCAAAATCGCTGTGCATAAGCCGCGCCTCACTTTATAGAGCGCTTGAGAGTCTTGAAAAGCGCGGCAGCATAAAAAAGTCGGGTCGGGAAGTCTCTGTGCTATCTGAACAGCACGAAACGTTTTATTAACACTTTTGAAGTATAAAGGAGAAAATCAAATGAACCTAAAAAAATATTCGCTTGTACTTGCATTTGTTCTTTTATCAGCGCTTGTTTTGGGGTGTGCTGCGAATGTTGCGAAAGAACCGCCAAAATCGCCGCCTATTCAAAACGAGGAGCCGGCTGCTAAGCCCCAGCCAAAGCCTGATAAAGAGCCATATAAACTCTCTGTTATTGCTCTTAAAGGGCCTACCGGTATGGGTATGGTTAAGCTTATGGAGAACGCTTTAATTCAAGAAGCAAATGCCAAATACAGCTTTTCACTTGCAGCAGCGCCGGACGAAATAGTTGGAAAGATTGCGACAGGAGAGGTTGATATTGCAGCTGCACCAATCAATCTCGCTGCAGCGCTGTATAATAAAACAGAAGGCGGCGTAGCGGTTATTGCCGTAAACACGCTTGGTGTGCTCTATATCCTTGAAAACGGGGACAGTGTGCAAACATTCAGCGACCTTTCAAAAACCAAGCTGTTTGCAACAGGAGAAGGCGCAACGCCTGAATACATCCTTAATTACCTGCTTGAGCAGAACGAGGCTTCAGAAAATACTGAAATAGAGTATATGGCGGAACATTCGGAACTTGCTACCCTGCTTGCTGCTGATATGGGCGGAGTTAAAGTTGCTATGTTGCCCGAACCCAACGCTACAATAGCCCGCCAGAAAAATCCGCAGCTTCGCATAGCGCTTGACCTTACAGAAGAATGGAACAAGGTCTCGGGCGGAACAGAGCTTGTGCAGGGCTGTATTATTGTAAGACGCGAGGTGCTAAATAATAATCCTGAGGCTGTAGATGCCTTTTTAGCCGGATACAAAGAATCCACTGCCTTTACAAACGAGCAGCAGAGCGAGGCGGCAGCGTTAATCGAGAAGTTTGGCATTATCCCGAACGCAAAAGCGGCAGAAGCAGCAATACCAAGAAGCAATATTGTCTGCATTACAGGCGAAGAAATGAAGCAGAGCGCTGCAAAGATGCTTGAGGTGCTCTATGCAGCAAACCCCAAGAGCATTGGCGGAAAGCTTCCTGGGGACGACTTTTACTATATCCCTTAACTTTATAAAGAGCTATGGAGGCTGAATGCGCATAAAAGGAATTTTGAGGGGTTTAGGAATAGCGCTTTTCTGGCTTGGTACCTGGCAGCTTGCAAGCCTTGCCATAGGCTCCCTTTTTATTCTCCCTTCCCCCCTTGAAACCGCCTTTAGCCTCTTTAGGCTTGCGCAGCAGGGAAGCTTTTGGGTTTCTGCCTTCTACAGCTTATTGCGCATTTTGGCGGGTTACCTTGCAGCAGTACTCTTTGGCATGCTCCTTGGGCTTATTAGCGCAGCACTGCCTTTTGCAAATGCGCTGCTAAAGCCGCTTAGAAGCATAATGAAGGCAACCCCAGTCGCCTCAATCATTTTGCTTGTCGTACTCTGGATTCACTCAAATTATGTGCCTACTTTTACGGCGTTTGTAATGGTGCTCCCGCTTATTTGGGCAAATGTTCAAGAAGGCATACGCGCAACTGATACACAGCTTCTCGAAATGGCAAAACTCTTTCATTTTGGCAAGGTGAAAACATTTACAATAGTGTACCTGCCAAGCATCCTCCCAAATTTGCTTGCAGCCTGCGCAACAGGTCTTGGGTTTGCATGGAAAGCAGGCGTTGCAGCGGAGGTGCTAGCGCATACGCCAAATTCAATAGGCCGCAGCCTTATACAGAGCAAGTATAATTTGCTTACTGCAGATATGTTTGCATGGACAGCGCTCGTAATCGCGCTATCAGTTTTACTTGAACATGCTTTTGTGCATTTGCTTGGGCAGATTCGGCGCGACGGCAGGTGGGGGGTGAACGAATGAGCATACGCCTTAAAAATGTGCATGCAGATTATGAGGGGAAAGCAATATTCACCGATTTTTCGCTTGAGCTGCCTGCACATGGCGCTTTGGCAGTTTTAGGCCCTTCGGGTTCAGGCAAAACTACGCTGCTTCGCTTGCTTGCAGGGCTTATAACGCCGCAAAAGGGCGCTGTTGAAGGGTTGGTCGGTAAAACGATAAGCATGGTATTTCAGGAAAACAGGCTTCTGCCCTGGTGCACAAGCTATGAAAACATTGCGCTTGTGCAAAAGAAACGCCTTGCCTGTCCACAAACACTTGCCTGGCTTGAACGAATGGAGCTTGCGGCTTGGCGTGATTCTTACCCTAATGAACTTTCAGGCGGCATGCAGCGCAGAGTCGCGCTTGGCCGTGCGTGCGCTTTTGGCGGGGATATCCTGCTCCTTGATGAGCCATTCACAGGCATTGACGAGGCTTTACGCGAGCGCCTTGTGCCGCATATAAAAAGTGCGGCAGAGATTATAGTGCTTGTGACGCATGATTCAGAGGAAGCTGAACTATTTAAGGCAGAGAAGCTTGTGCTTGATGCAGTCTAAACTCACTGCTGACCAATAAAGACAAGCGGGCTTATGCGCAAAGCTGCCAAAGCTAATTATTGCTCCAAGGGATAGGAAATGTATATTCCTCATTCTCTGGAGGGACAGGGTATTTTTCAAACTCTGCGCCCGGTGTATCATGGTAGCGGAAATCCTTTGTATAAGGAGAATAGCTTAGCACACGCACTTCGCCTTTTTGTTCATCTATCTGCAAAAACTGCATATACGCTGAACCTCCCTTTGGCCCTGCTGCCTGATAATTTGACATAAGCTCGTATACAATGCGTTTGGGTTCGTCATGCCCGTCATTTAGTGTAACTTTAGTATGGCCGACCATGTAGCGGTGTCCGCACATTATGAGATATAAATTGGGGTTTGCTTTTACTACTTTCTCAAACATAAGCCTGCCCTGAGCAGAGTATGACATATCGGAATTAAAATAGTCGTGAACGCAAAGTACGCCGACATGTTCATTGTATTTTTTAAATATCTTGTTCACATAGCGAATGCATGCAGAATCAGGCGAATAACTCATGTATACAAATACAAAATTGCGTGAGCCGAGGGAAATAAGGTCATAATGCCCTCGGTTATTCTGATAAGACCCGCCGTAGTAGCTGCAATTAGGCCGCGCCTTCATTGCAGCTTCGCCAAAATATTTGCCGTAATGTGTAAATTCAAGCCCCTTGCCAATGTCATGGTTGCCGGCTAGCACGCCAAACGGGATATTGTTAAGCGCTTGCATTGCCCGCTTTGCAACCGCCCATTCATCCTGGTCAGCAAAGTTGTGAACAAGGTCGCCAGTATGCACGATATACTCAAGCCTTAACTTGTCCTTCTCTTTTGCCAAAAACTCCGTAAGCAAAAGGTAAAGCTCCGGGTACTTTCCAGCATAATGCTGAGTATCTGAAATCCAGCCTATTGTATATACATCCGGGTCTTTAACTATGAGCCTTTCGAATTCAGGTGCAGGAGATGGCGCAGGTAGTTTAGGCACTAAATCAAGTTGCGGCAGAAGTGTTGCTTCCGGCTTAGGGGTTAAGCCAATATCTAAACTGCCATATACAGCGGAGTTAGAAAAGGGCGAAACAAAATATCCTAAGTTATAGTAAACCGCTATTGCCAAAAGCCCAAACAGCGCTATGGTCAATACAGCCAATAACACAAGGCGCCGGCTGTTCTTTTGCCTTAGCCTTTTACTCCTATACCGCGTATACTTAGCTTTATTCAACCTGCACCGACTCCCAAGGTTATGCTTATTTGTATCATTATGTTTTTGAGTATACATTTTGCTATGTTAATTTGTACAGCACCCAGATATTTAGAAAACCAGTTTATATTAACTTAGCATAGCAAACCAAAGTGAAAGCCGCAACTTTAAAACCGGCATATTTTCTGTTTCGCTAAACTGTATCAGTGCAAAACAAACGCGCATATAGTGCATAGAGGAGGGTTGGGAAAATGCAGACTTGGCTTACAAGCTTAAAAACGAATACCCCGCAGGAAGGCTTTGAATTAGCAATAAAGCTCTCGCAAAAAGGGGTGGAATACACTCAGCCGTCTGAGGCAATACGAAAAAAGCTGCGCCCGGTTTATTCAAGGAATGCGGCAACCCTGATTTTTGCCTCAGAAGTCATTGCAATAAACTTCCAGACTGTCGCGCGCGCAAATAATTATTGGAGAGGGAGCTCTCAATCAGCTTCAACCCGATAAGTATAGGGCACTATAACCGTAAAATAAAAGACAGGAGGCAGCCCCTGTTAAGATACTGATAGATGCCCCTTTTTCTAACGGGAATGGGGCGTTTTTGGCCGCTGAAATTCCAGCGCTCTAAAGGGGCTTAAAGGCTGCACCTTTTATTTATATATAGCAGCTTGCAAGAGCGGATAAGCCGCATAGCATTAAAAAGCTTGCCATAGACCAATAAAGTGATATAATTGCCAGTATAAGGCTTAGCTATCACATTTAGTAGTTCTTGTTACATATGCAGCATCAAAAAAGGCGAAAGCATATCCCTTAGGTACAACCCTATTTATGGGCTCGTTCGATTGCGCTTATAAAATTCCCAACGATGAATGGTTTTGCAGATAAATCTGCAACTAAAATAATGGGAGGATAACAACATGAAAAACCGTATGCTGATAGTGTTGCTAGTCGTGCTGCTTGCAGTCACGCCGTTATTGGGCGCATGCCAGCAGAGCGCACTCAAACCCGAGCAGCCGGAAAAAGCCGAAACTCCGGAAAAACCGGCTGAACCCGAAAAGCCCCAGAAAGAAAAGGTGGAGCTTACTATGGGTTCATGGCGCGCGGATGACGTTGCCCAAATGAACAACCTTATTGCCGCCTATAAAGCGGTTGCGCCGGATGTCAACATAACATTCCAGCCCACTAACCCGCCTGATTACAACGCGACTTTAAGGCTGCAGCTTGACAGCGACACAGGTCCGGACCTTATGTATGCACGCTCATACGCAACTGGGCAGGAACTGTTTAACGCGGGATTTTTTGCGGACTGTACTGATATTCCCGGCCTGATGGACAACTTTACTGCCTCCAACCTTGCGCCCTGGCAAATGCCGGACGGGAAAATGTTTGCTGTACCTTTCGCTGCTGTATCCCACGCGGTTTACTACAACAAAGATATTTTTGCGGCGCAGGGGCTTAGCGTTCCCGCAACATGGGATGAATTTATTGAGGTTTGCCAAACTTTGAAGGATAACGGCATTACGCCCCTTGCAAATGGAGTTGCGGATGAATGGGATATCCTCGAATGCTTCTTCCTTGGAATGCTGCCAAACTATGTGGGCGGGGCTGACCAGCGCGTCCTTTATGAAAAGGGAGACAAAAAACTCAATGACGAGAATTTTGTAAACGCCTATACGGATATCGCAGAGGTTGCACCCTTCCTGCCGGACGGCTTTGAGGCTGTAACCTATAACGACAGTCAGGTGCTTTTCAACACTCAAGCTGCCGCAATGTTCATGGATGGATCCTGGACGCTCGGTGTATATGCTGATGCTGACTTTGATTGGGGCGTGTTCGCAATCCCTGCGCGAAGCGCGGCTGATACAGCAGTTACCTTCCACCCCGACATGGCTATAACCATGAACACTAAGACTGCGCACCCCGAAGAAGCAAAGGCATTCCTCGCCTGGCTTTGCACGAAAGAAGGCGCGACTACTGCTTCAGAAAACCTGCCAGTCGGATTTTTCCCGATGATAAACTTCGAAATACAGCTTGAGGATGTTCATGCGAATGAATTCCTTGCTCTAAACCTTGGCAAGCAAACCGATGCCCGCTTTGTATGGCCTGCTCTGATGGATTTATATTCGCCAATGAATCAGGCGGTTATCGGTGTTTTAAAGGGCACTATGACTCCACAGCAGGCAGCGGACAGCGTTGCCGCACTGCTCCCCTGACTTTAAGTTAAAACAAGTATTCTGAACTACCGGAGGGGTTTCCCTCCGGCATGGTCTTAGAACCCTGCGCCATTGCCTTGGTCTATTTAAGAGAACTTGGGCCCTAATTGTCGCATTATGAGGGGGTTAAACATGCAGTCCAGTGCCAAAAAAACGCGTTTGCATCTTGGTGCAAACAGTCTTAACCCAAAAGGTTTATATTGGATATGGTTCATGATTCCTGCGCTTGCCTTTTATGTAGTATTTATGGCATACCCTATGCTTGAGTCGCTGCGCCTGAGTTTTTTTACCGGAAACTATGGCAACCGTGTTTTCGTTGGGTTTTCAAACTTTATAAAGCTCTTTTCGGATTCAGACCACTCGGAAAGATTTTTCAACGCCTTCAAAAATACCGCAATCTTTTTTGCTGTCCATATGCTGGTGCAGAATGTGCTCGGCATAGTGTTTGCGGTGTTGCTCACAAATACACATATGCGCGGGCGCAAAATATACCAGACTATTATATTCGTGCCAACCACATTCGCTGTTTTAGTTACCGGGTATCTGTGGAAGCTCCTGCTAAGCCCCGTTTGGTCAAAACCCTTCCTTACAGGCATGGGTTTGGGGGCTCTTGCAAAACCCTGGCTGGGCATGGAAAGCACAGCACTCCTGTTCGTTTCGCTTGTTTCCTGCTGGCAATGGATAGGTATTCCTACTATGATGTTCGTAGCTGCGCTGCGCAATATAAGTGAGGATATTTATGAGGCAGCCTATATTGACGGCGCTACAGGATGGCAGGTGTTTTGGGGCATCAAGCTGCCGCTGTTAAAGCCAATTATCGGCATGATAACAATCCTTACTTTTGTAAACAATTTTAACGCGTTTGATATAGTGTTCGCTATGGAAAACGTTAATGGTGCTCCGGGTTATAGCACTGACCTTATAGGCACGCTATTTTACCGCCTCGGAATAGCTGGGCAGCATCCTATCGGCATACCGGACCCGGGGATGGGCGCGGCTGTCTCAACGCTTATATTCATTATGCTCGCTATAGTTTCAATTTTAATATTAAGAAGGACAGAAACAAAGGGGTAAGATGACATGAAAAGAAATAAGGCAGCAGGCTCATTAAGGATTAGCAGGATGCACGCTGGTTCACACGCGGTACTCATATTATGGTCTGCCATTGTTATTTTTCCGCTCTATATTATGGTCATCAATTCCTTTAAAGACAGACTAAGCATTTATAAGGATACGTTCAATCTCCCCAAGATATGGCACATATCCAATTATACTGATGTGCTTTCAAGCGGGGATTTTATGCGCTATTTTCTTAACAGCTTCATAGCTGTTATAGTATCACTGGCGCTTGTAGTCATTTTGGGCACCCTCGCGTCTTACGCGCTTGCGCAGTGGCGCGGAAGATGGTCCACTTTTCTGCATTTTTTCTTTATGGCTGGCATGATGCTCCCTATAAAAATAGCATCTATCAAACTCTTGGAGATAATACGCATTTTGGGGCTGCTCAACTCGGTTTGGGCACTTATTCCCATATATGTTGCTATGGGCTTGCCAATAGCGGTGTTTGTGCTGACCGAGTTCATACGCCAGATACCGAAAGATTTACTCGAAGCTGCACTTATAGACGGGTGCGGTAGGTTAGGTATCCTTAAAAAAATAGTAGCACCGCTGCTCCGCCCTGCTATTGCTACGGTTGCAATTTATAATCTTATCCCGTTTTGGAATGATCTTTGGTTTCCGTTGATTTTTATTTCCGATGAAAAGTCAAAAACTCTGCTCCTCGGTGTTACGCGCTTGTTTGGCCAGTATCAGACGGACTGGTCAAAAGTTCTCGCTGTACTCACCCTTTCTTCGCTGCCCGTGCTAACGCTTTACCTTTTGTTCAGCAAGCATTTTATAAAGGGCATGACCTCAGGCGCCATCAAAGGATAATAGCCGCAGCTCTTCGTTTAGAAGTCAGAATTCAGCCAGACAGCAGATTGCAAATCCAAAGTTCTGGACTTTAGTATTTACTGCTTCCTGCTACCTTTCTATAAAAAGCGGCACAGCCTAAAGGTTATGCCGCTTTTGAACTTTGTTTCCAGTAACTTGTTTACGCAAGCGTAATTGAAACAGGCGTTGGGTTAGCGATATTATCGCTAATCGGGCATCTGCTTTCAACTGTTTCCAGCCATTCTTTCAGGGTCTTTGCGTCTGCGTCTGCATGCGGTGTTAATTTCACTCTTATTTCTTTGAACCCGGCGCGCTCTCTATCGGACAAACCCATCAGCTTCTTCGGGTTTAAATCGCCCTCAACTTCTATATCAAGGCCTTTTAGCTCAAAGTTCATTTCCTTGGCTACCATGTTGCACACAACTCCGAGGCAACCTGTAAGTGACGCCAAAAGATATTCAACAGGATTCGCGCCTTCGTCCTGCCCGCCGAATGTATCCGGCTCGTCAATAACAAGCGTAAAACCTCTCGCCTGTGCTACAGTTTTAGTTGCATTTTCGCTTCTTGCATTTACGATCACTTTTAAATCTGACATATACATCACCTTATTCTTTTTATTTGCCTTGCAAATTTTTATCTTGCCGGGTTAACATTATCATACCACGCATGCCGCTTTTATAAACGCAGTATGGTTTTTGTTTTAACAAAGCCAAACGCTGTAAAAGCTTATTAAGCTCCGTATATTATATGAATTATAAGTTCGCCATTCTACTGGTTACGAAGTTACATCTTTTGCGCCAGTAGTTAGATATTATGAACTCTGATTATCGCTTAGCGCTATGGTTTTATGCATTGAACATAACAGCTTCGCAAATAGTATACTCATAAGGAGAAGCAGAATTTGAAAGCATCAACACCTGGCTGGGCTTTAGTAAACAGCTATCTAAAGCTGCCAGAACAATTTTACAGCAGGCAGGAGCCAACCCCGGTAAAGTCGCCCAAGCTAATAATCTGCAACAAGCAGGCAGCTGCAGAACTCGGTTTAGAGTTTAACTACCTTACAAGCGCTGAGGGAGTTGCAATTCTTTCAGGCAATATAAAGCCGCCAAACGCTGCACCAATAGCTCAGGCTTATGCCGGTCATCAGTTTGGCTACTTTACAATGCTTGGCGACGGACGCGCGCTGCTGCTTGGGGAACAGCTTAAACCTTCAGGCGAAAGAGTTGATATTCAGCTGAAAGGTTCGGGCAGAACGCCTTATTCGCGAGGGGGCGATGGCCGCGCAGCTCTTGGCCCTATGCTTAGGGAGTATATAATTAGCGAAGCAATGCATGCGCTTAATATCCCGACTACCCGTAGCCTTGCTGTTGTTGCAACAGGCGAGCCTGTATACAGAGAAACAACGCTTAAAGGCGCTGTACTTACGCGGCTTGCTAAGAGCCATATTCGGGTTGGCACTTTCGAGTTTGCAGCATACATGCTCAGCGTTAATGAGCTGAAAAAGCTGGCTGACTATACGATTTCGCGCCATTTCCCTGACTTGCTTACCGATAACCGCCCCTACCTTGCCCTGCTTCGCGAAGCAGTAAACAGGCAGGCACTCCTAATTTCAAAATGGCAGCTTGCAGGTTTTATCCATGGTGTTATGAATACGGATAATATGAGTATATGCGGTGAAACAATAGACTATGGACCCTGTGCGTTTATGGATGAATACGACCCAAAAACAGTATTTAGTTCTATTGATACATACGGGCGCTATGCTTATAACAACCAGCCAAAAATTGCGCAATGGAACCTCGCAAGGTTTGCAGAGACACTTCTCCCCCTTATAGATAACGATGCAAAAACAGCAAAAGGCTATGCGCAAGCCGAGCTTTCGCGATTTAGTGGGATATTTAATGAATACTGGCTTCGTGGAATGCGCCTAAAGTTGGGTTTAGCAAACGAAGAAGCAGGCGATAAAGCGCTTGTGGAGCTGCTGCTGGAGTTAATGCAAAAATACAGGGCTGACTATACTAATACATTTCTTTCTCTGACTTTTGGCACAATAGAAGAAATAAATAAAATGGCTGATTTTGAAGAATGGTATATGCAATGGCAAAGTAGATTACGCAGACAAAACACAACTGAAGCTTCATGCAGGGAGCTTATGAAGCAAAACAACCCTGCGCTTATTCCAAGAAACCATATAGTAGAAGAAGCGCTCATAAAAGCTGAGGCAGGCGATATAAGCTATATGAAGGGCTTTCTTAAGGCGCTTCGCACCCCTTATGCGCATTTAGAAATGCAGGCGGAGTATACCCTGCCAGCGCCAAAAACAGATATGGCATATAAGACTTTTTGCGGAACTTAACAACTATCTGAGCCTGCTGCCGCTTTCCCAAAAGCCCTGCCATGGGTCGGGCTTAGCTAAGCGCAAAAGCGCCTCGTTAAGAGTAATTTCGTTCGGCGCAATCTTTTCGAGCTCTTTCCAGGCAATCGGCATAGAAACTGCCGCACCTTTGCGCGCTCTTATGGAATATGGGGCAATGCTTGTGGCGCCCCTGCCGTTTCTTGCCCAATCTATAAATATTTTGTCCTTTCGCTTTACCTTCCTCATATTTGAGGTGTAAAACTCAGGCCATTTTTGTTCCATCACTACTGCTATTCGCTTTGCAAAACCAGAAAAGCCATCCCAAGAGGCGCTTGACAAAACCGGAACAACAACATGGTAGCCTTTGCCTCCGCTTGTTTTTAGGTAAGAGTTAAGCCCGAGCTCATCAAGAAGACCTTTTAAATCAAGTACACCTTTGTGTATTTGTGAAAGTTCCATTCCCTCATCAGGGTCAAGGTCGAACACCATAATATCAGGGCTTTCAAGCGACAAAACAGAACTTGCCCAAATATGGAATTCTATAGTTCCCATTTGGGCTTCATAGATAAGCCCTTCGAGATTCTTAATATAAAAATATTCCTGCTCTTCTTCCTGTGCGTTATTAACCGCAAGCGTTACAATGCCCTTGCCGCCCTGCCCAGGATGTTTTTTATAAAAACATGCTTGCGAAATCCCTTTTGGGCAGCGCACTATACTTAGAAGCCTGTTTTTAATATAAGGGAGCATTCGCTGCGATATTTGCAAATAGTAACGCACCACTTCCTCTTTTGTAACGAGCGGCTCTTCAAACACTACTTTGTTCGGGCTTGTTATGCGTATTCCTTCAATACTTAAGGCATCTGACTTCATTGGATTTTCCTCCCCTCCATCTGCCCGCATCTTAAATGGTTCCTCTGCTTGTTCTCTAATAATATCAATGGGCGCTTTATCCGTCCTTAAACCTTTGTAGCTTGCATGCCTGAGGAGACCTTCGTTCGTCCATTGCGCAAACTGAACCTTAGCAGCCAGCATAGGGGCAAGCCATGTAAACTCTTCGTCTTTACGGGGTTTTGGTGGATTTAAAAAATGCGGATGAGCGCTTTTATGGGGTTCAAATTCGGTTAAAAGGCGCACCATCTCCGTCTCTTTGAAGCCTGTGCCTGCGCGCCCTGCGTATTTTAACGAGCCGTTTTCATAAACCCCAAGCAAAATAGAGCTTAATCCTTTCTGCCGCTTTTCTGAGCGCGCATATCCGCCTATAACAAACTCCTGTTCCTTCAGGCACTTGAGTTTAACCCAGTCCCCGTTTCTTGTGCCGCTGTATAAAGAATTAAGCCTCTTCCCTATTATGCCCTCCATGCCTGCCTCACAGGCTGCAAAAAGGCTCTTGTTTCCATCTGCAGCCAGGTGCAGGCTAAAATGTATGTTCCTTGGCGCGCCGTATAAGAGCTCCTCAAGCTGTGCTTTTCTTTTATATAGTGGTTGTGCTCTTAAATCTTCACCGTCAAGCGCAAGCAGGTCAAAAACCGCATACACAAGGTGTTCAGGACGCTCTTTATAATTTTGCAGTGCCTGAAAGTCAGATTTTCCGTCAGGAGTTATAACAATCATTTCACCATCAAGAACCATAGCTCTTGTATTTGCGTGCGCAAGAAGCGAAGCCGCAATTTTTTTAAAGCGTTCTGTATAATCCTTTGAGTTTCTCGAAACAAGCCTTACAGCGCCTGCTTCGATAAAAGCAAGCACCCTGTAGCCGTCAAACTTAAGCTCATAAACCCATTCCTCGCCTAAAGGCGCTGAAGATGCAAGCTTGGCAAGCTGAACATCCGCACTGTTAAAGGGGTTTTGTATATACTTAACCGCCCCGCCCTCTTCGATTTCTTTTATTGTGCGCCCTGTCCTTATGCTTGATAAAAATCCGGATTTGCCGTCAGTCGGTTTTACATGCTCATCGTTTTCTTTAATTAAAAGCCAATTCGCTTTATCTGCGCGGTTAGACTGCTTTAGCCTAATTAGCGCCCATTTACCCTTTAGCCGTCTGCCGTGAAGGGTAAATTTGAGCATGCCCTCGTCAAGCCCCTTGGCTGTATCATTATGAGGTTCCCAAAAGCCTTCATCAAAAAGCATAACCACCCCGCCGCCGTATTCACCTTTTGGGATTACGCCTTCAAAGTCTTTGTATTCAAGCGGGTGCGCCTCAACCTGCACAGCAAGCCTCTTATCCTTAACATTGTATGAGGGTCCCTTGGGTACTGCCCAGCTTAAAAAGACGCCATTCCATTCCAGGCGCAAATCATAATGTCTGCTTCGCGCAATATGATACTGCACAGTAAAGCGCAGCAGGTCTGAGGCATGCCCATTGCTGCCTTGAGGTTCTGGGGTTTTGCTAAAATCACGTTTATTTTTATATGCGGATAACTCCAACTATGCGGGCTCCTTATCCTTCTTCGCATGTTCTATGCTTGCTTTTAGCGCATCCATTAAGTCTATGATTTTACCTGTGCTTTCTGGTTCTGCAAAAACAACCTCCCTGCCTGCAATCTTAGTTTCGATTAAGGCGCGCAACTTAATTTGGTATTCGTCCTGGTATTTTTCTGGGTTAAAGGGGGTATCCATTGAATTTATAAGTACCTTTGCCATATTGAGCTCCTGCTCTGATACAGCAGGCTTTGAATACTGTTTTTGGAGTTCGCGAATTTCATCCTCAAAAAACATTGTAGAAATTAAAATTCCGTCTTCCCGGGGGATAATCGCCATTAAGGTGTCTTTTGTGCCAAAGACTGTTTTGCCGATTGCTATTTTCTGTTCTGCCATTAACGAGGCGCGCAACAGTTCAAACGCCTTTTCACCCCCTGCCTCAGGTACAGCCTGGTAGGTTCTATCATAATATACAGGCGAAATCTGATTTAGCTTTGCAAAATGCAAAATCTGTATTGATTTCTCCTTTTCGGTCTTTATCTTTTCAATTTCTTCTTCTGTAATTACTACATATTTATCCTTGTCATATTCATACCCTTTAACAATATCGCCTGAGCCGATTTCCTTGCCGCAGTGGGCGCATGTTTTTTTATAGCGTATCCTGCTATTATCCTCCTTATGGAGCTGGTTGAACCTGATGTCATTATCCTGTGTGGCTGTATACAAGGCAATAGGAATAGCAACCATGCCAAAAGTTAAGACAGATTTGCGTGAAACCAAAAGAAACACCTCCCGGTTTAGTGTTTCCGTTAAAGGTTGAGGTATGCAGGCGCTGTATTTTCGTACCTAAGCGAGCTGCCTTCAGCCTGTACGCAGCTCTCGTTATTTGATTAGCGAATTGAGAAGGCGCAGCGCCATAAATATGAAAGACTAATATCGGTTACCATATATAGGGAAGCAGCCTGTACTTGACTTTGTTCATATACTCGCTATACCCCTCAAGCTCTTTTGCTAAAAAGGCTTCTTCTGTTTTTATTCGCTTAATGAGTATCAGCGGATAAAATATTATTGCAGTAAGCGAATAATATGAACCAAGTACAAATGGAATTGGCATGAACACAAGAAGCGAAGCCAAATACATAGGATGCCTTACTATTGAATATAGCCCATCAGTAATCAGCTTTTGGTTGTCGAACACATCAATAACCCGCGCTGCATATCTGTTTTGGTTTATAACAACAACAAACATTAAAAAGCCTGCAAGCATAATAATAGTTGCAATTATAGAAAGTTTTATGGGCATATGCGACCACCCTAAGCGAAAATCAAGCCCTGATAAAATGAACATTAAAAGAAATATAATACCACCGAACACGCTGTTTTCCCCGCGCGCTTTTTCTGGAGCTGTGCTTAGCAGCCGGCGTTCAAGCGCAGCCGGGTCTTTAACAAGAAGGTGCAAGAAAAATGCAGCCATTGGCAGAATAAGCGCAGCTAAAAACAGCCAGCCGTTTATATAGTTAATGCTGCCAGCGCAAAAGAACAGACAAACGCCTATAATTGCAAACCCTATGCCGAACTTCTTAAGCGCACGTATAGTGAGCGCCTTGCGGTCAATCCTCTCCATAGCTGCACCTGCCTTTTAAGTATTTACCTTATTTTAGAGCTAAGGAAAGCGCTCTTCAAGTTTATAATAAAGTTCAGACGAAAGCTTTGTGCACATTCCCTTCTTGCCAAACTGCACAACAGGCTCGCTGTTTTCAGCCATATATACATAATATTCGTGTCTTTCGTTTTCCTGCGGAAATACCTGCTCAATTAAGTAGTATTCTTCTAAAGCTTCTATGTCTGCGCCTTTAAGCAATGTGGATTTTAGCAAGGAATCCATAACTATAGCCTTAACAAGCTCAGTATTATCAAGCGGATAACTTTCGTAAACAACACCGCTTTTATACTTCGAAACACTGTACCTTGCAAGGTCTCCATCTTCAGCACTGTTCACCTTCTCGTTTGCAGAATTAAAAAACTGCAGAATAAAGCCTTTAGCTTCCTGCGGCTTTTTAACCTTATAGACAGGGCTGGGTTTTATATCATTATATGCCCACACAAGTGAAAAGTCAGAATTAAAGTAGAAATATAGATTATAAAACGCATCATCCTTACCTGAACCTTCGTACACCAAATGGATTTGACTGGAGCTGTTTACATCGCGGCCTGCGCGTGAGGCAGTCTCAGTTTTGCCTACACTAAGCTTAGTTATAAATTCTACTACATCGTTAAGTTCAGAGGCGGAAAGCTCAACAGCCTGTGCATCAACAGCCAAAGCCCCATAAATTGATGATTTAAGTGATTCCGGCAAAATGTTGACACCCTTTGCATTTAGGAGCAAACTGCTGCTAAGTGGGTTTAATAACAGCCCAAAGGATAGCAGCAAAACAGCAGCCGCTAAAACCAAAAGCACCCAAATTAGCGGCTTTTTGTAGCGCAGAATGTTTTTAATTCTGCTTTTAGCGCTCCCTTCGCCAAATGCGAGAGGAACACCGCAAGCAGCGTGCCGTTTTGCAGCAAACGCAAGCAATGAAGCAGAATAGTTCTTTTTAATTCCGCTGCCAAGCCTTTTTATAACAGCTTCATCGCATGCCATCTCCATATCTTTGCCGCTTAAAAAAAACGCAGCCCATACAAGGGGGTTGAACCAGTGAAGACACAGCACAAAGAACGAAAGCATTTTAATTATATGGTCCTGCCTGTGAATGTGTGTTTGTTCATGGAGTAAAATATGCTGTTTTTCTTCGTCTTTAAGCGACGAAGGCAAATAGATTTTAGGCACCATGAGCCCGAGCACAAAAGGGGCGCCAAGCGTATCAGACAGGTAGATATTCCCGCTTTCGTGAACTGATCCCTTTAGGCGCTTTTTAAGGCGAAACAACGATACAACGCTGTAACAAAGCAAAATGGCTATACCCAAAAGCCAGAGAGTCCTTCCTAAAAATACTGTAATCTGCATTGGGTTTGCGCTTGCATTAGGTGTTGCTGCAGGGAACATTGAGTTAACCGCACGGTTTAGAGCGCTAAGGCCTGTATCAACTTCCGGTGTTGCTGCATAAACAATAGCCTCCGGTATAGGCTTTGCGTTAACGGGCAAAAGGCTCAGGATGCTCTCGAAGCTGAAGGGGCAGATTAAGCGGAACAAAACAACCCCCCAAAGCGAATAGGAAAACACCTTGGGCGCCCTCTTTAGCAACAGCCTGGCTATTAGCACAAAGAGTATAACAAAGCTTGCAGTAAAGCTCATATTCAGCACCTGCAGAAAGATTGCATCAAACAAGGCTATCCCTCCTTATGCTCGTTTATGAGCAGGTTTATTTCATTTATTTCAGCTTCGCTTAGTTTATTGCGCCTTGTAAAGGCAGCAACAAAAAGCGGCAAAGAGCCGCTGAAGTTCTCTCCTAAAAACTGCTCTCCCTGCCCAAGAAGAAAATCCTCTTTAGACATTAAAGCAATAACTTTTCCTTCGTCATTGCAAAACAACCTGCGCTCACATAAGCGCTTAAGCATCGTATAGGTTGTAGTTCGCTTCCAATTAAACCTTGCAGCGCAAAGTTCGGTGAGGGAGCGCGTGCTAATAGGTTCATGCGCCCATATCAACTCTGCAAAGCGCTGCTCCATTTCACCAAGCTTATATTTGTTCATTTCGTCTCCTGTCGAACATAATTAGACAATGTTTAGTCTAATAGCGTTAGACACATAAGTCAAGCTAACTTTTGTGATAGCCGCTATAAATATAAACAGCGCAGCTTATTAACTTTACATAAAAAAAGATGTATTATTAAACAGTGCTAAACAGCAACTAGAGTAAGGTTAATATATGCGCAGCAATAAAGAAAATAGAATTATCGAATGCTCAAATCGGCTTTTTATCGAATCTGGATATTATGCAACAACAATGCGCCAAATTGCAAGCACTGCTAAAGTCAGCCTCGGCTTAGCAACATATCACTTTAGCACTAAGCGCAATATCGCAGTGCTTATAATGAGCAAATACCTTCGCTACCTCAAAGAGCGCCTTGCTGAGGTTCACAGCGCAACAGAGGCGCCGCTTGCACACTCAGCTGCAATGGTCAGGCTGTGCATGGAATTTTTCCTTTCTCACCCCTGCAAGCAGTTTTACCTCGAATGCCTGGTGCAGGAAATTTATGCAGACAGCATAAAAAGCCTTGGGGAGACGAGCATCACGCTAATTGCAAAGGCGTACAAAGTAGATGCAACCTCTGACCTTCTGATGCTTTTTGATAACTACATACCAACAAGTGTTGAGCGAATTCTTATTACTGAAAAGGTGAAGGGCAACTTTCCCGGCATACCTTTCGATATGATTCCGGACATTGTATTTTCACTTACTGTTGAAAGGCTTCTCGAAAAGCCCGAAATCCGCAGGGCAAGCGCTTCCGGGTGTGAAATTGCGCGCAATGCATTAGCTATAATCCCAAAAGACATTACGCAAACACTTTTTAGCGAAAAAAGTCAAGCAGACAACTAGTATTGTTTGAATTTGCGTTTTAGCCTTATACTCCTCGCCTTGCTAAAAAACTTCAATAACGGCTTTTCTTTGAATTCTGCGCTTGCATTAAGCTGCGCTTTCCTGTAACATAATATACGCATTTGGGGATGTAGCCCAGCAGGTTAGAGCGCTTCGCTCACATCGAAGAGGTCGTAGGTTCGAGCCCTATCATCCCCACCATTTAACAAGTACAAAGTCAGCAAAACGAGTTTTCTTTGATATTAAAGAATTTCGGGCTGATGGCTTTGTTTTTGTTTTCAGATTGTTATCGTTCCAAGGTAGTGCAGTC
>JAKJBL010000024.1:0-2939 GCA_022707005.1 Bacillota bacterium
CCGCCAAAGAGCAGCACGAGCGCCACCTGCTCCTCCTCTAAAAGCCTGCGCCGCACATTTGCTGATTTGAGCGCTTTTAGACCGTTAAAAAAGGCAGTCGTAAAAATAAGCGAAGCGAGCGCGTCTGCAAGCCCTAAAAAGAACACATCAAACGAACCCAAAAAGAACACCGGCAGCATTACTGCTTTTGCAGCGCAAAGCAGCATGAGCTTGTCCGCCCGCCTGACCTGCTTTTTCCACAACATAAGCCCAAGCACAAGCAAAGCATAAAGCCCGAGGCTTAAAAGTGCTGCGTAACCGTCGGCCCCGCATAAAAGCGCTCCTATAAGCGCGCCGAAGAGCGGATAGAGCACATTTAAGCCTGCCATATCTGCAGCAACTGCAAACGCAGGGCCAAAGGGAAAAATCTTTCCGAAAAGACTTACCCTGCCAAGCAAAAGCGCTAAGGAGAACGCTCCTGCCAGCTCAAAAAATGCGCGGCTTTTCAGAAAGAGCAAAAAGTTTCTTTTTAAAATGAGAGGCATGTGCGGAGCTTCCATTACTGTACCTCCTGTGCCTGAGGTGTTTTTTTAGCGTACATTCTTTATGCTGCTGAAATTGTCGCTCCGATGCAGGTGCAAACAGCGATTTTCATGACTCGCTTAGTGTGGTTAACCAAAAAAGCGCGCTCATCCTACAAGCTTGGGCATAGCCTGACATAAATACGGCTGTGTAATTTAGGGTTTTCTGCTGCTTAAATAAATTTCTTTTTTAAGTTCTTATATGTAAAATGGAATACTTTATTATTGCGAAGCTGCCTTATGCATTGTACAATTAGCGTATGCCGCGCTAGGCGGGGAGATAGCGGTGCCCTGTACCTGCAATCCGCTACAGCAGGGCTGAATTCCATCCCCAGGCCGGCGTCTGTGGGGTTTCTGGTACCGATAAGGAGCGTTGAGCGTCTGGTCCCGTGCAACAGGCGGCTGTGAACCATGTCAGGGCCTGACGGAAGCAGCATTAAGCAGTTTTTCTGTGTGCCGCGGGTGTGCCTGACGGGAGCCACCTGTCGGGGTTCCGCCCGGAGGCGGCCGGTCAAAGGAAGGTGCGCGGCAAACAAAAGGCGAGCATAACCAGCTCGTTTTTTGTTTGTTTTAAAAGCCGGCAGCCCTGTGGTATACTGCAAATAAAAGGTCAAGCGAGGTAAAGTATGAGTGAGCTAATAAAAACCCCGCATATTGTCTCAGAAAAAGAGGCAATAGCAAAAACAGTGCTTATGCCCGGCGACCCGCTGCGCGCTGAGTTTATAGCTAAAAACCTATTGACTGATGCTGTGCTCTTTAACAATATCCGCGGTATTCAAGGCTACACCGGCTTTTACGAAAATAAGCGTGTCTCTGTTATGGCAAGCGGCATGGGCATGCCCTCAATGGGAATATACTCCTACGAGCTGTTCAACTTCTTTTTTGTTGAAAACATTATCCGCATAGGCTCAGCCGGGGGCATAAGCGACTCTCTTAAACTGCGCGATATAGTTATAGCGCTCTCAGCCTGCACAAATTCAAACTATGCTGCGCAATACAGGCTCCCTGGCATATTCGCGCCGACTGCAAGCTATGGTTTAGTTAATGCAGCAGTACTTGAGGGCGAGCGCAGAGGCGCACGCCTTAAAGTAGGCAGCGTACTTTCATCCGACACTTTTTACGATGATGCAAACTCGCTTAAAGAGTGGCAGAAGATGGGCGTGCTTGCTGTTGAAATGGAGGCAGCAGCGCTCTACTGCAACGCTGCTCGGGCTAAGAAGCAGGCACTGTGCCTTTTAACAATTTCAGACCTTCCGTTTAAAGGTGAGGAGTGCACAGCTTTAGAACGCCAGGAAACCTTCCTCGAAATGATGCATATAGCGCTTTCAATAGCTTAGCGCGAGTTGACAAAAACCGCGCAGGCATGGTAGACTTTTAAAAACTGCATAGCCTTATCAAGAGCGGTTGAGGGACTGGCCCGATGAAACCCGGCAACCTGCGCAAAGCGCAAGGTGCTAAATCCTGCGGCATTAGCCGGTAGATGAGCAGTACAAAACGCCTCGTCGCCGGGGCGCTTTTTTGTATGTTTCGGGTAGGGCGCAGGCAAAAGCAAAGGAGTATATTATGCAAAAACGGTTTTTTACCTCAGAATCTGTTACTCAAGGGCATCCTGATAAGATTTGCGACCAAATTTCGGACGCTGTGCTTGACAGAATGCTCGAAGGCGACCCCTTTTCACGCGTTGCCTGCGAATGCGCATGCACAACAGGCATGGTGCTTGTAATGGGTGAAGTGACGACAAACTGTTATGTTGATATCCCGGGGCTTGTGCGCGAAGTTGTTTCAGAAATTGGCTATAACGGCTCAGAGAGCGGCTTTGATGCTGCAACCTGCGCTGTGCTTGTTGCGCTTGACGGGCAATCCCCTGATATTGCGCAGGGCGTTAATACATCGCTTGAAGCAAGGTGCAGCGGAATTGAAGATGAGCTTGAGGCAGGCGCTGGCGACCAGGGCATGATGTTCGGCTATGCTTGCGATGAAACCCCTGAGCGCATGCCGATGCCAATTTACCTTGCGCACAGGCTTACATTAGGGCTTAGCAAAGCAAGAAGAAGCGGCAGCCTGCCGTTTTTGCGGCCTGACGGCAAGTCGCAGGTTACAGTTGAATACGAGGGAATAAAACCTGTGCGTGTAGATACAATCGTAATCGCAGCGCAGCATTCGCCCGATGTTTCAAATGAGGCGCTTGAAAAAGGCATATTTGAGCATGTTATTGTTCCTGCAATTCCAACGCAGCTTATGGATTGCAGCACGCGCATTTTAGTTAACCCGACAGGCCGCTTTGTAATAGGCGGGCCGCACGGGGATTCCGGCCTTACAGGCCGTAAAATTATTGTAGATACTTATGGCGGCAAGGGCGCTCATGGTGGAGGTGCTTTC
>JAKJBL010000024.1:2949-19687 GCA_022707005.1 Bacillota bacterium
CCGCCACGGCGGCGGCGCGTTTTCAGGCAAAGACCCTACAAAGGTTGACAGGAGCGCCTCATACGCAGCACGGTATATCGCGAAAAATATTGTTGCAGCAGGGCTTGCCACCCGCTGTGAGTTGCAGCTTGCCTATGCAATAGGCGTAGCAAGGCCTGTTTCTGTGCTTGTGGATACTCAGGGCACTGGTACAGTTGATGATGCGCTCATTACAAGAGCTGTTCAAGAGGTTTTTGACCTTAGGCCTGAGGCAATAATACGCATGTTGGGGCTTAGAAGCCCGATTTATCGCAAAACTGCAGCTTTTGGCCATTTTGGTGACCCTTCGTTCCCTTGGGAAAAGGAGGATAAGGCTGCAAGCCTCAAGGACGCGCTTAGAAAACTTAAGATGTAAAAGAAAAAGGCCGCCTGTAAGGGCGGCCGTTGTTGATACCATAAAGGGGTATATCAACTCTCGTTTGCACCTTAACTATATCAGGCTGCAAGAGGGGTTTCATCACAAAAGTATTACAAATTCATCAAACATTTCAAAGAAAAGTTTTAAGATACTTTCACGACTCCAAAGCGCTTTGTAATATACCTTTTGCCCAGATTGCGGCTTCGCATATTGAACAAAGCTCATGGTTTGTTAAAGCTAAGACCTCATCAAGCAGGTCATGCCTCTTTGTAAGCGCGCAAAGCGCTGCTGCCTGCGCTATAAGGCGCGCTCTTGTGCACATGTTTTTGCCTGCATAAGCGCTAGCTGCTTTAAGCTCCCCGCGCAAAAGCCTTCGTAGTTCAAATGCTAAAAGCGCGTCATCCGCCGGCTTTACAGGCTCTATAAACGCGTTGCGCGGGCATGCTGCCTGGCAGACTTCGCAGCCTAAAAACCCGTTAAGCCGCTCCATTACCCAGTTAGGCATTGGCGCACTTTCCATATAGGTGCGTATGCAGCGCGAGGGGTCAAGGCCAAAATCCGCATTTATTGCCTGCGCCGGGCAGGCGGATGAGCAAATTGTGCAGTTGCCGCAGCCTTGGGGTTTTTGCGGCAGATTATCATCCGGCATGCAGGCATTTGTTGCAAGCGTAAACAGAACAGTGCGCGTGCCAAAGCCGGCTATATCAAGCATTGAATTTTTGCATAGCGTGCCAAGCCCTGCCTGTTCAACAAGCGCTGCAAGAGGCACTTCAATGCGTTTTGCAAAATAGCCCTTGGCAGTAAGCTCGTTTACAAGGGCATTGGCTTTGTGGTATGCGGCGTTTGAAGCAAAATAATAAGCGGGCAGCAGGCTGCCTTTAATAAATGGTCTGTACTGCGCAACAAGCAGGAGAAGCGCGCTTGCAAACGGGTATTCTGCTTCAGGCGCTAAGCAAAGGCGTTCCTTAGGGATGCCCATGCCGCAAAGCGCATGCCATGTGGCAGTTAGGTTTTCAACCTTGAGGCTGTATGCTGCCTTAAACCCGTAATTCTTTATAAGCAGGTTGATTTGTGCGATAGTTAAATGCTCCATTGTGCTGTTCCAAACATCGTTTAATAAGCGAAAAGCCCGCTAAAACCAAGGCGGTTTTAAGCAGAGCTCTTTTCTTTTTGCAATAAAGGTTGCGAGCAAGCCATAAGCCGAGTTCTGTCAAAGGGTGACCATCTATCTAGGCCATGCAGTTGCCTGCAGGCTCAAGCGATTCCGGGGAGCGTGGCGGGCAGCCATTTTTGCTCCCATTCCAATCTTGCACCGAGTGGGGTTTACAGAGCGGTCAAGTCGCCATGCCGCTGGTGAGCTCTTACCTCACCTTTCCACCCTTACCCTGAACAAACAGGGCGGTATATCTCTGTTGCACTTTCCTTGGAGTCGCCTCCACCGGGTATTACCCGGCACTCTGCCGTGTGGTGCTCGGACTTTCCTCATCCGCAGGCTGCGGACGCAGTCACCAGTCTTGCTCGCAGTTATTGTTCACTTCCATATAGTATTCTGCCGCAGTTGTCGCATTCTACTATACCATCGCCTGCCAAAACACGTTTTATCATTATTACAGGCAGCGACATATTGCACCCGCTGCACTGGTTGTTTTCAACCCGGGCAACAGGCGCGTTATGGTTGCGCTTTACGCGCTTATAACGCTCTAAGAGCGCTGGGTCAACTGCCTTTGCCTGTTCGTTTACGCGCGCTTGGGCTGCCTCAAGGCTAGCCTTGCTGTTTTCAAATTCTGCTTCGCAAACTGCCTTTAGCGCGTCGTACTCCCTCTTTGCCTTTGTGGCGTTTGTGCGGGTCTTTTTATACTCCGCAAGTGCAGTTTCAAGCCATTTTATAAGCTCGTCAATTGTGCGCCGTATGTTAAAGAGTTCGCCGAGCAGCCTTTCGTGGCTCTCTCTGCACTCTGTCATTTCCTCTGCTGTGCAGTCTGCATCAGCCTTCATATTCTCAAACTCTGAGTGCTCAAGTTCAACGCGGCTCAAAAGCGCGTCCGTTTCATCGTTAAGCTTAACAAGCGCCTGCTGTTTTTGCTCAATCTCCTTTTGGGTACGCCTTATTGCGTTTTGCTGCTCAATCAAATAGTTGTGCAGCTTATTAAATTTTATTCGCGCAGGCGTACTTGAGATTTCGCGTTCAAGCGCCTCTTTTTCAAGCTCTGCAGCCTGGTACTCCCATAGCGCTGCCAGGTTGGGCATTCTACCTACCTCCTTATGAAGCTAAGCTATATCAGGGCGCAGCTAAAGGCGCAGTCTCCTCTTCTGATAAAAGCAGCTCCACCTTACATTGTACCTCTTTGAGCTTCGCCTGTAAACCTGCAATCCAAGCCTTAAGCACAGGGCGTTCGGTTTCATAATGACCTGCCTCAAGCACGCATAGGCCTATAAAGCCGGCAGCAATAGCTCTATTATGCTTAAGCTCGCCTGTTACAAGTGCGTCTGCTCCTAAGGCATGCGCAACTTCAACAAAGTCGCCGCCGCTTCCGCCTACAACTGCAATTTTGGAAACAGGCTGCTCCATGTTCCCGCCAACGCGCACATTCGCACAAAGACGGCTGTTTGTAAAGTGCGCAAACTCGCTTAGCTGCATTGGCAGAGAAAGCTCGCCAATGCGCCCAAGTGCAGGCTCGATGGAATCTGCGCTTTTAAGCTCCCTGACATTTGTAAGATTGAGCAGGGCAGCAAGCGTGTCGTTTACTCCGCCTTTTGCAGCATCGAGGTTTGTGTGGCTTGAATAAAGTCCTATGCCGTTTCTAAGGAGCAAACAGGCAGGTGCTGTTTCAGGCTGCCTGTAGCTTAGCCGCCTTACAGGGGTTAAAAAAAGCGGGTGGTGCGTAAGCACAAGTTCACATCGCTTTGCTTTAGCTTCAAGCGCAACTGCCTTTGTGCAATCAAGCGCAACAAGCACACGCGAAATCTCATTTAACTCAGGTTCAATTAAAAGCCCTGGATTATCCCACTCTGCTGCAAGGCTTGGCGGGGCATAAAGTTCAAACAGGTTTACGAGCTCATTTATATGCATATACTTTCCTTTCTTAAGCTTATTTTGCGCCTGCGCGTAAAGCAAGCACCTGCCTTATGCAATTAAGCTTGGCTTTGAGCTTTGGCTCACCTTCGGTTCCTTTTGCGTTTTTCAGGCGTTTTTCAAGCCCTCTTTGCAGCCTGTCTGCAAGCGCCAAAAACCCGGGGTCAAAAAGCGCGGCATGGCCAAACATAAAAAACTCATCCGGCCAGCCCACAGGCAAACTGTCCTGCCCCGGCTCAACAGAAAACACCTGGTAGAGCCTGCCTGCGTCTTCTACGACTAAATCTTGAACTACCTTATAGCAATTGTTGTAAAGGTAGCGCCTTAGCTGCTCGACCTTTGTCATAGGCTGTAAAACCGCTTTGCCTGCTCCTTTGAGTTTTGGCTTGGCAGCGCTAAGAATTTTTATAATTAGCTCTCCGCCCATGCCGCAAATTGCTATTGCATCTGCTTCATAAGGCATAAGAGGCAAAAGACCGTCGCCAACTCTAAAATCAAGCTCTACGCATAAAGCGCTTTCACTTGCTGACTTAGCCGCTCTTTCAAGGCAGGCTGCGCTTATGTCGGTTGCTATTACGCGCTTGCAGGCGCCCCGCTGAAGAAGGCTGAGGCTTAAAAACCCGTGGTCAGCGCCAACATCTGCGGCTGTTTGCACAACGCCTATAAGCGCTGCCGCAGCCTCAAGTCTCGGGCTTAGCTTAATATGCTTATGTGTAACTTCAGGGCTCATTTTATTGCAAGGGGCACGGTATTTAGGTAAAGCTTCAACTATGCTCACACGCGCTGTGCCAAATAATATCTTCTGGCGAAATGAAAATGTGAACCATGCCATCGCCTGTTTCTTTCTGTTTTGTAAACCCGAAGGCATCATAATAAGGCACAAATGCTGCATTTACATTTGCAGATAGCGTTTTTGCGCCCATTTGCTGCGCTTTATAAAGAATAAGGCGCGTGCAGAGGTCGCCAAGACACTGCCCTCTGTATTTGCTTAGTACTCCAATAAACGAAAAGCAAAGCCCGTCCCCGCAAGGATAAAGCCGTGCTGTGGCAGCAGGAACATCATCTACCTTAACAAGAAGGTGGGCACACAAGGCGTCATGCTCATCAAAAACCTCTTTCTTTAGAAGCCCAAGCTCCTCAACAAAAACACGCTCACGTATATTAAGCGCCTCTTTGGCATTCAAACTCCCTAAAATCCATTCGGATGTAACCATAATCGCTCCATTCCTGCGGGGTTGATAAATCTTTCCCCGCTATGATATAATACCATTGTAAAGTGTACTATACAATCAAAAGACTGATAGCTGCAAGGAAGTGCTATGCGCACGGGCTGTAACTATCACTCAGGCACCCGTTCGGGTTTGCGGTGAGTGTACTCCAATAAAACGGGGGCGCTCATTTTTTAATCAGAGCAGAGCCAACATTAAAAATGAAGAGGGGGAGTTAACTGTGCTGCTAATAGGCAATGGCAGGCTGCTTACACGGGACAAAGAAGGGACATATTTCGAAAATGGCGCAGTTGTTTGCGATGGCGGTCTTATATTAGAAACCGGCGATTATTGCACAATGAAGGCGAAGTATAAAAACGCAGACTTTCTTGATGCCCGAGGCGGAGTGATTATGCCCGGACTTATAAATGCGCACAGCCATATTTACAGCGCGTTTGCAAGGGGGCTCTCCATCCGCGGCTATAACCCGACAAACTTTTATGAAGTGCTTGACGGCATGTGGTGGAAGCTTGACCGCAGCCTTAATGTGCTCGGCTCCCGCTACAGCGCCTATCAAACATATATGGATTGCATACGGCAAGGCGTAACAACGCTTTTTGACCATCATGCGAGCTATGGCGAAATCGAAGGCAGCCTATTTGCGCTTAAAGATGCTGCAGAAGCGCTTGGAGTGCGCACTGTGCTTTGTTACGAAGTTTCAGATAGAGACGGCGTTGAAAAGCGTGACGCAGGAATTCGTGAAAACGTCGACTTTATCCGCTACGCGCAAAAAGAGAATACAGACATGGTTAAGGCAATGTTCGGTCTGCACGCGGCGTTTACGCTCTCTGATGCAACGCTTGAAAAATGCGTAGAAGCAAAGCCGGAGGGCGTCGGGTTCCATATCCACGTTGCAGAGGGCATGAACGATGTTTACGACTCGCTTAAAAACTACGGCAAGCGCACTGCAAACAGACTCCATGATATGGGCATCCTCGGCGAAAAGACGATTGCAGGGCATTGCATTCACATGAGCCCCCACGAAATGGATTTATTAAAGCACACTGATACAATGGTCGTAAATAACCCAGAAAGTAATATGGGCAATGCTGTCGGCTGCTCCCCTGTGCTGCAGATGTTTAAAAAGGGCATCCTGCTCGGGCTTGGCACTGATGCATATACAAACGATATGCTCGAGAGCCTAAAGGTCGCGCTCTGCATTCAGCGGCATAACGCCTGCATGCCGAATGTCGGGTTCAACGAGGTCTCAAGCATGCTTTTTGAGGGCAACCGCGAAATCGCAAAGCGGCTGTTTAGTGTGCCGCTCGGCGCACTTCAATCAGGCGCTGCTGCAGATATTGTTGTATTTGACTATAAGCCCTACACACCGTTTTCAAATGAAAACGCAAACGGGCATATTCTCTTTGGCATGTCTGGCAGGCAATGCACGCATACAGTTATTAACGGCCGCGTGCTCATGAAGGACAGAGCGCTCGTTTGCTGTGACGAAGAGGAAATTAACTCAAAAACGCTTGAAGTAACTTCAAAGCTTTGGAAAGCGCTCACATAGCGCATTTTAGTCTTATATAGGTAGGAGGTAAGATTCCATGTCCGAAATAATGTCGCCCATTCCCTTTTCAGAGCTCATAAGGTGGATTCTTTTAGAATACGGCAGGGAAGGGTCAGTTTTTGGCGTTGAACGCCCCTTCCTTGCAAAAAAGGATAAAAAACTGCCGCTCTTTGACGGCTTCATTGAAACTCCGCTTGGTCCTGCGGCAGGCCCTCACACACAGCTTGCGCAGAATTTCGCAGCAGCCTACTTTGCGGGCGCCAGGTTCTTTGAGCTTAAAACCGTACAAATTATGGATGGCGAGGCTCTTAGAAAGTGCGTGCCGAGACCCTGCATTCTTGCTGAGGACGAAGGCTACAACTGTGAGTGGTCAACTGAGCTTACAGTAGAGGAAGCGCTTGGCGAATACATTAAAGCCTGGTTCCTCTTAAAGCTTATGAGCCGTGAGTTCGGGCTTGGCGAGCCTGACGGGTTTGTGTTCAACATGAGCGTAGGCTATGACTATGCAGGCATAACATCGCCAAAAATCGACAATTTCATCGAAGGCTTAAAGAATGCCTCAGAAACTGCGGCGTTTATTGAGTGCAAGCAGTTTCTTATGGAAAACCTCGACCTGTTTGAGCGCGTAGGGGCAGGCTATGTTGAAGGGATAAGCCCGCAAATCTGCGGCTCTATTACGCTCTCAACCCTTCACGGCTGCCCGCCCGAAGAAATTGAGCGCATTGCATCATATTTAATAGAAGAGAAAGGTCTGCATACATTTATAAAGTGCAACCCGACGATTTTAGGTTATGAAACTGCACTGCACACATTAAACTCAATGGGCTATGATTATTTGTCGTTTGACAACCGGCATTTTCGCGAGGATCTTCAATATAAAGACGCAGTGCCAATGATTAAGCGGCTTAGAAAGCTTGCCGCACTTAAGGGTGTGGAATTCGGGCTTAAGCTCTCGAACACCTTCCCTGTAGATGTAAAACAGGGCGAGCTCCCAAGCGAAGAAATGTATATGAGCGGCAGGGCACTATATCCGCTTACAATAGAAATGGCAAGGCGCTTTACACAGGAGTTTGACGGCAGGCTCAGGCTCTCGTTTTCAGGCGGCGCAGATGCGTTTAACATAGAGGCGCTTTTTGACGCTGGAATCTGGCCTGTTACAGTTGCCACAACCCTGTTAAAGCCGGGCGGCTATCAGCGGTTTTTGCAGCTTGCAAAGGCGCTGAGCGTTCATGAATACCGCGCCTTTTCCGGGGTTAGCGTTTCGCGCACTGCAAACCTTGCAAAGCTTGCCCTTTCAGACCCGCACCATCAAAAGCCGCAAAAACCGCAGCAAAAGCGTAAGGTGCACGAAAACCTTCCGCTTTTCAACTGCTTTATTGCGCCATGCAAATTCGGCTGCCCAATAGAGCAGGATGTGCCTGAGTATGTGTCTCTCGTAGGTCAGGGAAAATACCTTCAGGCGCTTGAAGTAATAATTCAGACAAACCCGCTTCCGTTTATTACAGGCCGCGTCTGCCCGCAGTTTTGCAGGGATAAATGCATGCGCGGCTATTATGAAGACAGCATCCATATAAGAAGCGCAAAGCTTGAGGCAGCGCGCGGCGGTTATGAGGCGCTTTTAGGGGAGCTTCAGACGCCGTCTATGACTATGAACAAGCGTGCTGCTGTTGTCGGCGGCGGCCCCGCAGGGCTTGCGGCAGCGTATTTTCTCGGGCGTGCCGGGATGCCTGTAACGCTTTTTGAAAAGCGCGGCGAGCTTGGCGGCATAGTGAGGTATGTTGTGCCGGAATTTCGGGTTTCAGGCCATGCGGTTGACCGCGATGTGCAGCTTGTTCGAAAAATGGGCGTTCGCTTTATGCTCAACACAGAGGCGCCCTCTGTTGAAACGCTTAGAGCACAGGGCTATGACTATGTGCTCATGGCTACGGGCGCCTGGGCTCCTGGCAGGCTTGCGCTTGAAGCTGGGAGCGCTATGAATGTGCTTGAATTTCTTATGGCGCTAAGGCAGGGTGACTCCATTGAAATGGGTGAAAATATCTGTATAGTAGGCGGCGGCAACACAGCAATGGATGCTGCGCGCGCTGCAAAAAGGCAAAACAGCAGTGCAAGCGTTAAAGTGGTTTACAGGCGCAGCCGCCGCTATATGCCTGCAGATGAAGAAGAGCTTGCGCTTGCGCTTGAAGACGGGGTTGAGTTCCTTGAGCTTTTAAGCCCTGTTGCTTTTAATGAAGGCGTGCTGACCTGCAAAAAAATGAAGCTTGGCAATATCGACGCTTCAGGCCGCCGCAGCCCTGTTGAAACTGATGAGCTCGTTAAGCTTGAGTGTTCGTTCCTTGTTGCTGCAGTAGGCGAGGGCGCTGAGCCCGAACCTTATGTAAATAGCGCGATAGAGTTAAACGGCAAAGGCCGCGTTAAAACAAACCCCAAATCGCTTGAGACAAATTTAGAGGGCGTATACTGCCTTGGCGACGCGCGGCGCGGCCCTGCGACTGTAGTTGAGGCAATAGCAGACGCGAAGCTTGCGGCAGACCATATTCTTGGGCTTGAGCATAAATATTCTATTATAGACGCTGCATATTCAAAGGCTTCAGAATGCCGCGAAAAGGTCGGCACGCTCAGCGAATATGACAATGCCTGCCATGAAAAAGAACGCTGCCTTTATTGCAATGTCTCATGCGAACTGTGCGCCCAGGTCTGCCCCAACAGAGCTAACCTTGCGCTTGCTGTTAAAGGTCTAAAAAGCAGGCAGATTCTGCATATTGAGCGCATGTGCAACGAATGCGGCAACTGCGCGACTTTCTGCCCCTACCCGGACGCGCCGTACTTAGTTAAGCCTACGCTCTACCACAGCGAGGAGGCCTTTAACCAAAGCGAGAACCCCGGGTTTTTAATGCTTGGAGCTTCTGCCTGCCGCATTCGCATAGACGGCGAAGTAAAAGAAATTGATATTTACGACGAAAGCTTAGATGTGCCTTGTGACTTTGTTGCGCTTATAAGAACAGTTGTTGAAGATTACGGCTATTTGCTGGGCTAAAAAAGAAATAAAAGCAGAGCTGCGCTTTGGCAGCTCTGCTTTTTTGCGCTGCAGCTTATAGCTTCGTTATGCCATTGGGGCTACATCATACATCCACTTTTCGCAGTCCTCAACATTGCGGGAGAGTTCGCGAATATAATTGCTCAGGCTGCTTACCTTTGAAACGGAAGTCATGCCGAGAAATTCACGGTTTATATCCATCAGCTGCCTGAAATACCCCAAAAGTGTAGCAAAGCGTTCGCGCTGTGCGTTAAGCTCCTTTTTAAGGTCTTGAAGGCGCGCTTTGAGTTCCTGGTTTTCTTCTAAAAGCAGCGCTGTATCCTCCCTGCCGCTAAGGTGCTTAAGCTGCTGTTCGGCTGCAACGCCTTTGGCAGCTGAAACTGCAAGCGCACCCAAGCTTTCGAAAAACGCGGATACATCAAGCCCTTCCACACGGTCTAGCTGGTTGACAACGCCGCCAACAGCTTCAAGCAGGTTTGCATTCTGCTTGCGCGGCCTTCCTGGCCTGCGTACGGATGAAACCCTTTCGTATGGGTTAAACGCAGGCAGTCCTTTTTCGCGAAGCTCCTGTACTACGCTTAAAACAAGGTCCGGGTTGCTTTTTAGCAGGGAGCGGTATTTGTTCTGGTAGCGGAGCATTGCGCGGTTTTCTCCGCTGCCCATGTTCAAAGTGCATGCGCGCACTGACATGCCTAATGCCTGTGCGCTAAGTACAGTTGTAAGCAGCTCGTGAATCTCCTTTTCGCTAAAGGGTACAAAGGCCGGGTTATGGGGCAGCAGTGTGTCTGTTTCGCCGCCTTGCTTTACTCTTGCATAATAATAGTTGCGGATGCTGTTGGGCTTGCGCCCTGTTGCCTGTGCCACTTCATCGAATACAGCCTTAAGCGGCGCACCGTCTTTGCGGGCGCGCCTTACAGCCTCGAAAAGAAAGTCGTCCTCATGTGCGCTCCACCCTAAGCGCGAGGCGGGTTGCGGTGCGTATTGCGGATTTTGTTCACTCATACTAATATCTCCCCTGATATACTCTCTGTGCACAAAGTATTGCCACCTGCAACGGGTTTATACATGCACCCCATACCCTGTTATGGCAAGTTTGTTTAAATATTTGACTAAAACCGCTCTGTTACAGCTATTCTCAGCTAATTTTATGCACGCGTCAGCGCGTAAATGTAACAAGAATCGAAAAAGCGCGGTACAATCTGCACCGCGCCCAAAAGTTAAGTATATGCGGGTTATTCTATAATGCTTGCTACGACCCCGGCGCCTACCGTACGGCCGCCCTCGCGGATAGCAAAGCGCAGGCCTTCTTCTATTGCAATAGGGGTAATGAGCTTAATAGTCATTTGCACGTTGTCGCCGGGCATGACCATTTCAACGCCTTCAGGAAGCTCTATTGTGCCTGTAACGTCAGTTGTGCGCAGATAGAACTGAGGCCTGTACCCGGGGAAAAACGGCGTATGTCGGCCGCCTTCTTCTTTAGTTAGCACATAAACTTCGCTCCTGAAGTGCGTGTGCGGCTTAATCGAGCCCGGCTTTGCAAGCACCTGGCCGCGCTCTATGTCTGTGCGCTGTACTCCGCGAAGCAGCAAGCCTACGTTGTCGCCTGCAATAGCCTGGTCAAGGAGCTTGCGGAACATTTCAACGCCTGTTACTACGGTTGTGCGCGTCTCGTCCGAGAGGCCGACAATTTCAACAGTCTCTTGGATTTTTATTGTGCCGCGCTCAACGCGCCCTGTTGCTACAGTGCCGCGGCCTGTAATTGAGAACACGTCCTCAACAGGCATTAAGAAGGGCTTGTCTGCAGCGCGCTCAGGTGTGGGTATATAGGAGTCAACTGACTCCATAAGCTCGAAAAGGCATTTGCAGCTTTCTGTATCCTTTGCTACTTTGCCTGCCATAAGGTCTTCAAGCGCAAGAAGCGCAGAGCCTTTTATAATGGGGATATCGTCGCCTGGGAACTCATAGCTTGAGAGAAGCTCCCGGACTTCCATTTCAACAAGCTCTAAAAGCTCAGGGTCGTCGACCTGGTCTGTTTTGTTAAGGAAAACTACGATATAGGGTACGCCGACCTGGCGCGCAAGCAGAATATGCTCGCGTGTCTGGGGCATTGGGCCGTCCGCTGCAGAAACTACAAGTATTGCGCCGTCCATTTGGGCTGCGCCTGTTATCATGTTCTTGACATAGTCCGCGTGACCCGGGCAGTCAACGTGCGCATAGTGCCTGTTTTTTGTCTGATATTCAACGTGGGATGTGCTTATGGTTATTCCGCGTTGCTTTTCTTCAGGCGCCTTGTCGATATCCTCATACTTCATTGCCGCCGCCTGACCCTCTTGGCTTAACGCCATTGTGATTGCGGCTGTAAGCGTTGTTTTCCCGTGGTCAACGTGCCCGATTGTGCCGATGTTTACGTGCGGCTTCGTGCGCTCAAATTTTGCCTTTGCCATAAAATATTCCTCCTGCAGATTATCGTTATATTATATTATTCAATATTTATCAGCCTCTGCCTGTGATACGGTTTGTAACACTCGGCGGAGCTTCAAAATAATGGTCAAACTGCATAGTAAAGGTCCCTCTGCCCTGGGTTCTTGAACGCAGGTCAGTTGCATACCCGAACATTTCAGAAAGCGGGCACATGGCATGAATTGCGTGGGAGCTCCCGCGCGCCTCCATCCCTTCGACCCTGCCCCTTCTGCTGCTGATATTGCCCATTACATCGCCCATATACTCCTCAGGAAGTATAATTTCAACCTTCATGATAGGTTCAAGAAGTACAGGGCCGGCTTTTGCAGCAGCTTCTTTGAAGGCAAGAGAGCCTGCGATTTTAAAGGCGAGCTCTGAAGAGTCCACCTCGTGGAAGCTCCCGTCGAGCAGGACTGCCTTAAAATCAACCACTTCAAACCCGCCAAGCGCTCCGCTGCGCGCAGCTTCCTGTATGCCCTGGTCAATAGCAGGTATATACTCTTTAGGTATAACGCCGCCAACGATTTTATCTTCGAACAAATAGCCCTCGCCCGGTTCACGTGGCGAGAAAGCGACTATGCAGTGGCCGTACTGACCATGGCCGCCGGTTTGGCGAACATACCTGCCTTCTGCTTTGAAGGTTTTTGTAATTGTCTCCCTGTATGCGACTTGGGGTTTGCCTACTGCAGCTTCAACGCGAAACTCCCGTATAAGCCGATCAACGATTATTTCGAGGTGGAGTTCGCCCATGCCTGCGATTATTGTCTGGCCTGTTTCAGCATCAGTATAAGTTTTAAACGTAGGGTCTTCTTCAGCAAGCTTAACAAGCGCAAGCGTCATTTTATCCTGACCTGCCTTTGTTTTTGGCTCTATTGCAACTTTAATAACAGGATCCGGGAACTCCATAGATTCAAGGAGCAGAGGATGCTTTTCGTCACAAAGAGTATCGCCTGTTGCAGTTTCTTTAAAGCCGCCTATAGCTGCAATATCACCTGCATATACTTCATCGACTTCAGAGCGCGCACTCGCATGCATAAGCAGAATGCGGCCTACTCGCTCGCGCTTTGCCTTTGATGCATTGTAAACATAAGAGCCGCTTTTCAAAGAGCCGCTGTATGCGCGAAAGAACGCAAGCTTGCCTACATACGGGTCAGTTACGATTTTAAATGCAAGCGCTGCAAAAGGCGCATCATCCTTTGGTTCAACTACAATAGAGCCCCCTGTTTCAGGGTCAAGCGCCTGAGCAGGAGGAATATCAAGCGGTGAAGGCAAGTAGTCTACAATTGCATCAAGCAGCAGCTGCACGCCCTTATTGCGATATGAGGTGCCGCAGCAGACAGGCACAACTGTATTATTGATTGTAGCACGCCGCAGACAGGCGCGGATTTCATCCGCTGTGAACTCCTGCCCCGAAAAATATTTTTCAAGCAGCGCCTCGTCTTCTTCTGCAACAGCTTCAACGAGGTTTGCGCGGTATTTCTTAACGCTTTCCAACATGTCTTTGGGGATTTCCTCTTCGCGCACATCGGTTCCCATGTCGTCGTAATATACTTCAGCTTTCATTTTGATGAGGTCGATTATACCCCGAAACTGACCTTCCGCACCAATCGGAAGCTGAATTGGTATAGCATTTGCACCGAGGCGTTCAAAAATCATTTTTACAACATTATGAAAGTCGGCGCCTGTTATATCCATCTTGTTTACATAGGCTATTCTTGGCACTTTATATTTATTAGCCTGGCGCCATACAGTTTCGCTTTGCGGCTCTACGCCGCCTTTTGCGCAAAATACAGCGACAGCTCCGTCAAGCACCCTTAACGAGCGCTCAACTTCGACTGTAAAGTCAACGTGCCCGGGTGTATCTATAATATTTATGCGATGCTCGCGCCAAAACGCAGTTGTGGCCGCAGAGGCTATGGTAATGCCGCGCTCCTGTTCCTGAACCATAAAATCCATTGTCGCGGCGCCCTCATGCACCTCGCCTAACTTTGTGATTTTGCCTGTATAAAACAAAATGCGCTCAGTAGTCGTGGTCTTGCCTGCATCAATATGTGCCATAATGCCTATATTCCTGGTCATATCCAGGGAGGTCTCCCTAGGCATGGAGCATCCCCCTTTTCATAGTCTTTATTCTCGTTTGTTTAAGCATAAACGGGTATTTCTCTCCAAAGGTTCTTGCGCCAAAATGCGGCGCTTATAAAATATCGCGGATACGGCAATGCCGTATCCGCGGCAGAATTTGTCTTTACCAGCGATAGTGGGCAAACGCCTTATTGGCTTCCGCCATCTTATGCGTGTCTTCCTTCTTTTTGAAGGCGCTTCCTGCCTGGTTCGCCGCATCCATAATTTCGCCTGCGAGGCGCTGCATCATTGTGTGTTCGCCTCTGTTGCGCGCATAGGAAACGAGCCAGCGCAGCCCCAAGGTCTGCCTGCGTTCAGGTCGGATTTCAATGGGGACCTGATAAGTTGCTCCGCCAACCCTGCGCGCATTGACTTCAAGCACAGGCATAATGTTTTCGAGCGCCTGCGTAAAGACTTCGAGCGGCTCACGACCGGTCTTTTCACGAATTATTTCAAACGCGCCGTAGCACGCCTGCTGCGCTGTGCCGCGCTTACCGTCAAGCATAACCTGGTTTATTAGCTTGGTTACAATTACGCCTCCGTAAATAGGGTCGGAAAGCACTTCGCGTTTTGGTATAAATCCACGTCTTGGCATAACTTCCCTCCTATTTCTTCGGGCGCTTTGCGCCATAGAGCGACCGCGACTGCATGCGCTTTGCAACGCCTGCAGTATCAAGCGCGCCGCGGATAATATGATACCTTACGCCCGGCAAATCCTTTACACGGCCTCCGCGAATGAGCACAACAGAGTGCTCCTGCAGGTTATGACCTATACCGGGGATATAAGCAGTACCCTCCAGCCCGTCTGTAAGGCGGATACGCGCTATTTTGCGCAGCGCAGAGTTGGGCTTTTTCGGTGTCATTGTACGCACTGCTGTGCATACGCCTCGCCGCTGTGGGCATTGCTTGAGAATAGGCGCATTTGATTTATACTTTACCTGCTCCCTGCCCTTGCGAACAAGCTGGTTAATTGTTGGCATTCATTTTCCTCCCAAAATTTCTTCATAGGCAGCTAACTAAGCATAAGCCTGCAACTGCATAAGTACTTGCGGCTGTATGCCGCCTTATATATCTCTTAAGAAAACTCTCCGCAACCCCCGAAGAGAAATCACCTGAATTTAAGGGCATTCAGCCCATCTGCTTGGGTACGCCTGCGCATGCAGCGCCTACATCAATGCCGCATTCTTCGCCAAGCCCGCGCATGGAAGGCACTGTCTCCAGCTCAACGCCATATTCATAGCAAACGGAGCGAAGCTTGTTTTGCAAAAACGCATCCGCATCTTCTGCAAGGTATATCCGTTCCAGTTTGCCTTCCTGTATCGCTCTAAGCACCTGTTTTGTTCCAACAACCGCATTTTTACACAGGTCTTTCGGCATAGCTCCTCCTAAAATGCAAGCAGCTCTTCTGCTTTATGCCATGGGGCTCTAACGCAACATAAGTAAGTGCCCCAAAGCGCACCATGCGTATTTTACCATTCACTTAGTATGTTGTCAAAGTGTTTTTCCTATATTACAAAGGCTTTTCAGCATGTGGAGTCCTCAGGCGTACCTGTGCCTACTCCCATCCGCATACGGTTTTTTACAAATATCAGCCTGGGCTTTTTCCCGGTTGTGCTTAGCGGGAACCACCCATTCTCCTTCATCTCGTTCAAGAGCGGCAGCTCAAAGACATCAAGATGCATGTGCTTGCTGTAACGGCCTGCAAGGGTGCGCGAAAGCAAACTTCCAAGCACTGCAGCAAGCAGGAGCGAAACTACAAAGAGTGCAAACGGCATGATTGGCGCTGTTCTTTCAAGTGAGGCAGTTACGCCCGGCAGCATAAACACTAATATAACCGCAAGCCCGACTATCACAGGCAGCACTGCAGGCAGATAATCTAAAATAAGCAGGCGCCTTTTACAAGCCTTGCATACACTTAGCTGCACGGGCAGGAGGGAGCCTACTCTGGCTCTGACCTTTAAACCTAAAATTGAGCGCTTCTCGCGCTTAGGCTCCGCATGGCCAAGGTCAAGAAGACCGTAGACAGCGCGCTTGTTCTTTTCGCCCTTGCATAAAACGCACTCGTCTGTGTCGAACAAGGGAGATACCCCTCCTTCGGGAAGCAGCCCTGCGAGGATATCCAAATCTTTTTGTATGAGCTCTGCATCATCCGCTTTGTCATTAACAATGCACTCATCACAGCTTGGCATGTTCAAAAGGTCGCATTGCGGCGTATGATAAAGCCTGCAGTCTTTATTATGGATATTTCGTTGCATCTTAGCCTCCTGTGAGTTATGCGTTTACATCGATCTCATATACTTCTACAGTTTTATAACGCTTAAGCCCGATACCTGCGGGAATGAGCTTGCCAATAATCACGTTTTCCTTGAGGCCTACAAGCGGGTCGACCTTGCCTTTAATTGCAGCGTCAGTCAGCACACGCGTTGTTTCCTGGAACGAGGCTGCAGAAAGGAAGGAGTCTGTAGCGAGACTCGCCTTTGTGATGCCAAGCAGCTTGCGCTTTGCAACTGCGGGCTGCCCTCCGGCTTCAATAATCGCCTCATTCTCACGCTCAAAACGGAAAATATCGATAAGCTCCCCCGGAAGCATAAATGTATCATATGCGTCTTCTATTTGAACCTTTCGGAGCATTTGACGAATAATAATTTCTATATGCTTATCCGCGATTTCAACTCCCTGCAAACGATAGACGCTCTGCACTTCTTTTAGCATATATGCCTGAACGCCTTTTACGCCTTTTATACGGAGTATGTCATGCGGGTTTATCGGGCCTTCAGTTAGCGCATCCCCTGCTTCTACTTCATCGCCTTCAGCAACTTTGAGCTTTGAGCCATAGGTAATAAGGTACGACTTCATCTCGCCGTCTTCTGCAGTC
>JAKJBL010000025.1:0-3079 GCA_022707005.1 Bacillota bacterium
GCTCATAAACGCAGCGACTGACACTTTAATTGCGCCAGGAGAAAACGGCGTAATTTATACGGTAAAGCTCAACTCGGTTTATGACGAAGCAGGCGGGAAGGTCTTTGTTAACCCGGGCGGGCTTGAAAAATACCGTTACATAGGCGACGGTTACGGTGTGCGCGAAGAAAATGACAAGCGCTGGCTCGGCATAGAAAATTCGGCAGCAGCATTTAGAAATTACGCTTTCTTTACTGATAACGGCGGCAATGCCTTGACCTTAACACATTAGAGCTTAAATATGTTGTTGATGTTACGGATGATAGCGATGTCTCCATTGTGATAGAAGAAGACCCCGAAAATAATACCTTTTATCTGTATACTGCAAACGAGGTAGATAAACAAAGCGGCGCAGCTTCTTCAGGCGGCGGCAAAAGCTATCACAGAAAAATAGACGGCCCTACAGGCAGAGTGCTTTGGCAAAACGAGTGGGATGCGCGCTACGGCAGCACCTCAAGCAATGGCGGGACTTTAGGCACCCCGCACTCAGGCAGAGGTAAAATTAAAGATTTAGTAATCTTCAATGCTACTCTTGTGCCTGTAACCTATACAGAAGAAGGCGTAGAAAAGCAGGGCAACGGCGGCAGGCTTATAGCCTATGATAAGCAAAGCGGCAGAGAAGTGTGGCGCTTTGAGCAGTATTCGGATTATTGGAGCTCGCCTGTTGTAATATACGATTTAGAAGAAAACGCCTACATCCTCCAAGGCGATAGAAACGGCAGGCTCCGCATGCACGACAGCCGAACAGGCAAACCGCTCTTTGAGCTTGACATGGGCTCAAGGATGGAGAGTACGCCTGCGGTTTTCGGGGATTATCTCGTAGTGGGAACACGCGGCACACATGGTTCTGGCGAGAGCCAAAAGATTATAGGCGTAAAAATAAGTTAAATAAAAGCTGGGGTAATTTATGAGCAAGTTTGAATATGAAGTAGTAGGCAAAATCGGCTCAATGGCGCTTATCCGAAAGGAAGACAACGACATAGATTATAATATCTTCAGCAACTTAGGCGCTGAGCTTCGCCCTGGCATGATTTGGGTAAGCTCAGGTGCAGTAGAAATCGGCAGGCTCGATTATATAAAGCGAAACGGCAAAGAGCTCACAGGTGACATTGAAGATATTAAGACTGACTATGCTGCGCAGGGGCAGGCTATTCTTATGCAGGAATACAGGCGCTTTATACCGCCGCAGTATTCTGTGCGGCAGCTTTTAGTCGAGCATACGCACTTTAACGATGAAGAAAAGCGCGCGCACATTAAGCGCTTTTTGCTCCGATGCGCAAACCAGGGCGCAATCCCCATTGTAAACTACAACGACCCTGTAAGCATGGAAGAAAACAGGCGCATGGAGCTTAGCTATTTGCGCAAAAAAACCGACCAGGTTGTTGAGTGCATTGACAATGACGAAACAGCCTCTGTAATTTGCATGCTTGTGCGCTCTAAGTATCTTGTTATTTTTACATCTGTTGATGGCATTTACAGCGACCCAAATGACCCTAAGACGCTTGTAAAAGCAGTTGAGGGCAAGAACACGGATGAAGTGCTTTTAGCGCTTGAGGAGCTTCAAAAGGCGTGCGTCGGCGCAAGCAGGGCAGGCGCTGGGGGTGCACGCGCAAAGCTTGATTTTATTAAGGGGCCTATTCGCCAGGGCACTACAGTAATTATTGCAAACGGCAGGTGCAGGCTTAAAGACGCAATCTCAGGCACATGCCCGCGCACAATCTTCAGGGTACGTTAGGAAGCAAAAGGGCACCCGCAAACGGGCGCCCTTTGCTAATTTATGCTTAGTTGCAGTTTAGTACATCTTTAATGCATTCTGGGGGCGAAAGGAAATTCCCCACCCAGGCTGCTTCGCTTTTGCATGCGACAACAAAGAGTCTGTCGCCGGGGCAAATTCTTGAACATAATGTATTTCTAAGCGTTACGCAGTTTTGGCAAGACTGAATAAGCCAGCAGTTGTTTGTAAGCTGCGCGGTGCAGCCAAGCGACTTAAGGCATTGAAGAAATCCTTCCTTTGTACCTTGCCTGCACGGTTCATAGATTACGAGTTTCGGCATACGAGGTCCCTCCAGTACACTCATAAGGCGGCATTTCCGCCTATATAATAGTATATGCACTGGAGCTTTCAATTGTCCTGTACTAAAGGGTGCTGCATAATGCAGCACCCTTTAGTTGCCAAAAGACCCCTTCAATATAAATAACCATGTAAGAACTTAAAAACTCCGCAAGAAAGGCCGTAAAACTTTATCGGCTTAGCCGCATTTGCTGTAGCCGCAGCTCCTGCATACAACGCAGCCGCCTTCGTGCTCCATTGCGCTGCCGCAGTCAGGGCAGGGGAGGGTTGCAATAAATTCGGGTGTAAAACCCTCAGAAGCTGCTTTTTCAGCTTCGTTTAATGGCTCGCTCTCGCAGTTCTCGCAGTTTATTATGCCGCTTAGCGTCCCTTCCTGTGCCTGGTTTAAGCGGATTTGCTCCCCTTCCTTGCATAGGTTCGCGACCTTTTCAAGCACACGGCCGATTGCATCAGGGCATGAAAGCACTTTAATGTTTTTATTTGTCGCGCGCTGCCTTAGCGTAGAGTGGCAGCGTATGCCTTTAAGCTGCTCGATTATTGCCTCTGCAGCAAGCCCTGAACGAAGGGCAGTAGACACAAGCCTGCTCGTAGCTTCGCTTTGGCTCGGGCACCCGCCTGCGCGCCCTAAATTAGTAAAGACTTCGCAAATTCCTTTGTCGTCATAGTTAACTGTTACATAAAGGTTGCCGCAGCCGATTACGATTTTTTCAGTTATGCCGCGAGTTACCTCAGGCCTCGGCCTTGGCGTGATTTTATGCTCTTGCTGGTCTTGCTCCTGAGGCTTTTCTGTTTTTGCGCCAACTGTGAGCACCTGTTCATCGCGGCTTCCGTCGCGGTAAATCGTTACGCCCTTTAAGCCAAGCTCAAACGCAAGGTTGTATACATCTGCAACCTCCTCCCTTGTTGCGCTTGAAGGGAAGTTGACAGTCTTTGAGACTGCGTTGTCAGTATACTTTTGGAAGGCAGCCT
>JAKJBL010000025.1:3089-6911 GCA_022707005.1 Bacillota bacterium
GGCGAAATATCATGCGCAGTAACAAAAACGCGCTTAATATGCTCAGGCACTTCGTCAAGATGCGCTAAAGTGCCTTCCTTTGCGATTTTGCGCATAAGAGCATCCGAATAAAAACCTTCGCGCTTTGCGACTTCGCTGAAGTATTCGTTGACTTGCGGCAACTCGTCACTATCCATTACATTGCGTACAAAAGAAAGCGCAAACAGCGGCTCAACCCCGCTTGAAGCATCGCAAATAATTGAAATTGTGCCTGTTGGCGCAATGGTTGTGCATGTGCCGTTTCGAATAGGCGTGCTTTTTGCAAAAGTGCTCTTTTCAAAAAGCGGGAATGCGCCCCTTTTCTTTGCAAGCGCTTCGCTTGCCCTGTGCGCACGCTCTTGAATAAAGCGCATGACTTCCTCAGCCTGCTTTATGCCCTCGTCTGAGTTGTAGGGGATGTTAAGCTTAAAGAGCATATCTGCAAAGCCCATTACCCCAAGGCCGATTTTGCGCGTTAAGCGCGTGTTTTCTTCGATTAAGTCTATCGGATATTTGTTGATTTCTATTACATTGTCAAGAAAATGCACTGCCATATCAACAGTTTTGCCAAGCTCGTCATAATCAAGAACATAGCTGCTATTTTGCTTTTTTAAGAAGGAGGCAAGGTTAATTGAGCCAAGGTTGCAGCTTTCATACGGCAAAAGGGGCTGCTCGCCGCAAGGATTGGTACTTTCGATTTCGCCTAACTCAGGCACTATATTGTCGCGGTTTAATCTATCTAAAAAAATTATTCCTGGTTCGCCGTTGCGCCAAGCCATATCAACAATAAGCTCGAACACTTCAAAAGCCTTAAGCTTACTGACTTCTTCTTTTGTGTGCGGGTCTATAAGCGAATACTGCTCGTTGTTTTTTACTGCCTGCATGAACGCTTCAGTTAAGCCTACGCTTATGTTGAAATTTGTAATTTGCGAAGAATCTTCCTTGCAGCGGATAAACTCAAGGATGTCGGGGTGGTCAACGCGAAGAATGCCCATATTTGCGCCTCTGCGCGTGCCGCCCTGCTTAACTGCTTCAGTTGCTGAGTTGAACACCTTCATAAAGCTTATTGGGCCTGAGGCAACACCGCCTGTTGAGCGCACAGTTGCGCCAGAGGGTCTTAGCCGCGAAAACGAAAACCCTGTGCCACCCCCGCTTTTATGAATAAGCGCTGCGTATTTTACAGCTTCGAAAATTTCGTCCATAGAGTCGCCAATAGGCAGCACAAAGCAGGCAGCGAGCTGACCAAGCGGTTTGCCCGCGTTCATAAGCGTTGGCGAGTTAGGCATGAACTTAAGCGATGTCATAAGCGCATAAAAATCACTGCTGCTCTTTTCGGGATTTCCGCCTTCAAATTGCGCGTCCGCAGAGGCAACCGCATTTGCTACGCGCATAAACATTTGTTCAGGGGTCTCTGTAACTTTGCCATTGCTGTCTTTAGAAAGATACCTGCGCGTAAGGACTGTGAGCGCATTTTTGCTTAAGTTCATGTGAAGCATCCTTTCGGGGTTTTATACATAATATTGTGGGGGGTATCGCCTCTGAATACTATATATTGTAGTTATGGTTTTGCGGCGAGTCAAGGGTAAAATTAAATTATTGTTGCGTAGCTTAAGAATACGCATGCGCCAACATTGACAAACTGCATTGCCGTGGTACAATATTTTTGCGCGGATGTGGCGGAAAGGCATACGCAGCGGATTTAAAATCCGCCGGGGAGACCCTTAGGAGTTCGAATCTCCTCATCCGCACCAAAAAAGCCATGCATGAGGGTTTTAAACTCACACATGGCTTTTTATTTGCAGTGATTTAATAAATAAGAATGCAAAATCGGCCATTTACATTTTAGAAAGATTCTTCTAATATCCAATTAAGCAAATCTTGGTCATCCATGCTGCCATCAGCTAACCCAAGCCCGATATGGATGAGCTCCTCATCCGTGCAGTCACGGCCTGCACCATTAAGCTCTAGAAAAAGCAGCATTGCCATTATACCAGTGCGCTTATTCCCATCTATAAAAGCATGATTTTTAACTATCGAATAAGCTAATCTTGCAGCTTTTGCTTCAATAGTTTTATATAATGATGTACTATCGAATGTTTGAAAAGGGGTATTAACAGCAGACTCCAGCGCTCCTTCGTCACGAATGCCCTCCAGCCCCCCAGTTTCTGCAATTACAAAACTGTGAATCTGTTTAATATGCTCAACAGATAAGCGCTTCATTTAGCAAGTTCCTCAAAAGCATGGCGGTTTTTGGCAAGAATACGATTAGCAACAGCTTTTACCTCTTCATTATCAGCCAGACTTTCTTTCTGAAATTGGCTGAATTCCAAAAGAATGTAGCGGGGCACGTTATTTTTTAAAATGATGGCAGCTCCGCTCTCATCAACAAGCCGCGCAACACGCGAAAAGTTTTGATTGGCTTCTGTAATTGACACCAGGTTATCTGTGTTTATTTGCATAATTAACACCTCCTTCTTATATTATATGCAGATTTAGGATAAATACAACCTAATCTTAAGAACAAATATATTAGTGCTGGCTGAATTACAGCGGTAATAGTAATAGTCTCCCTTATAAAATGGGATTGCATCCATAATTGAAATACAGCCCAAAAAAGCCGGCTGCCGAATGCAATAATTTCGGAAGCCGGCTTTTGAGTATCTTTATTAAACTGTTAGCCGTTCTCTGCGCTTGCCTTATTCCTGCTTAAAGCTGATTTTCGGGGCATTAGCAGCAGATCTGTTTGCAACTGCTGTTTCTTCGAGAAGTTCGCGCCTGAAGATGCGCGTATCCTTTGGCGCATGAATCCCCAAGCGCACCCTGTCGCCGTCGATTAAAACGACCTCAACTATAACATCATCGCCGATTGCAAGCGCTTCGCCTGTTTTCCTAGATAGCACCAACATCGCTTGCACCCCCTTGAAGCTTTTTTCTTATTGCATCATAAATGGGGTATTTTATTGGGAGTTCCGCAGCATCAATAAGAAGCTGCTTTCCAAGCCCGTCTTTTAAGTTAACAATAATCGGCGCTGCGAGATTAGCCGTCATTTCAGGTAGTTTTTCAGGGACAACGACAACATTAAGTATGAGCAGGTCGTTTTTATCTTTAATGTGCAGACCCTCAAGCTCATTTTCGCGGATTTCGATGTAATAATCGTCAAGCAGTTCAAACGGGATTATAACAGGCAGGGATATATGCTTGTTTTGTGTTGACTGCAGCCAATAAAGAGGTTTTGTTTCGTTAATTTCGAGGATTATAAAGCTTTTGAGCTCCTCAAAGCCGGGTATGCCGGAAGGGAACTCTATAAGCTTGCTTTCGTTCAGCTCAAAATCACCGAATCTCGCGGTTTCAATTAACATGGGTATCCTCCAAATCTGTTTTCCCTGCTCTATTATATATCATGAGTCACTCTTGTGCCTATAGGGTTTGGAATATTATCTACATTTACCCTTATTTGCACAAGCGGGCGGTTCTTGAGCCTGACTTCTATTGCATGAGGTTCGCATTCTATAGTAGGCATAAACGAGTCGTCCCACTCAAGGCGAAGCACAGGGCTGGTCCACTCTATTGAACAATACCCCGGGTCCCATTCTATATGCGCCTTTTCCTCAGGCATAAGCCCGATATTTATCTCAGGCATATCCTTTACTGTAACAGAAACTGCAGCTTGCGCTATTGCGTTGGGGTTGTTTGCGTTTTTAAGCATGTCCCCGCGCTCAACAATTGCTGCGGTTGACTCAAGCGTGTGCCTTTTTGCATTAAGCGCATCTTCTTTTGTTTTTTTCACAGGGCTCAGCTTTCCC
>JAKJBL010000025.1:6921-8063 GCA_022707005.1 Bacillota bacterium
GCACAGCGCTCCAGTCAACGCTGAACTCGGGCATCTTTCGTTCAATATGCATTTCGGGCATTTCATGCTTAACATTGAACGTAGGCTTGTTGTTTTGAATAGTGAGCTTTGCAGGGTGAGAAATAATTTCAATTACTGCACGCTCAGTGTGAATGTTGAGTGCATTCATGGCAATACCTCCGTTTGGCTACCTCAAATAGTCTAACAAAGTTGGCTGGAGGATGTTTGAGCCAACCTTAAGTGCAAAGAGATAAACTGATTCCGCCATTTTATACTGCATTACAGCCTCTGCCTGATCCGTATCCTCCACTGCGGATTTTATGCCTGTAAAATTCAGTTCGTCTTCAGCATATCTGTTTTCGAGCAAATCAAGCCTTGTGGTTTTACCGCCAATTACTGCAAGCTCTGCCAAAACATTCTCCTGCGCGCCTAAAATCCGCTCTATATAGCCTGATGCGTCTTGTGCAGAACCGTTTTGCAAAGCATCGTAGAGTCCATTGAGTATATGGTAAATGTTGTGTTCGCCTGCGCCCAAAAGCTCTACACCTGTAAGCGATGCTTCAATTGTAATATCAAACCCTATTTCAAAGCTCAGGCTTTTTGAAGTCTCAGCCTCAAGCTGTAAGGATTCTACAGTTGCGTTAATGCCGTTGTAGTTTAATGTGCCTGTGAGAGGGTCAAGCGTAAATGGCGCCTTTGATGTGTTGTAGCCGCCAAAGATGTATTTGTCGCCAACTTTAGTATTGCCAAGCATAAACACATGGTCGCGAAGCTGCTTGACTTCCTCTGCAACTGCCCGCCTGTCGGATTGGTTAAGCGTGCCTGTTGAGGCTTTAAGGGAGGCTTCATAGGCTGACTGCAGCACGCGGTTTAACTCAATTAGCGCGCCCTCTGTATGTGAGTGCCAGGTCTTTGCAGTATCAACATTTTTTTGATACTGGGCGAGCTTTCCGAGCTTTGTGCGCACCTGCATGCTGCTCATAACGCCTATAGGGTCATCAGAGAGCTTTGTCAGCTTATTGCCGGTAGCAAGCTGATTATGATACCTCTCAAGCTCTGTGAGGTTGTTGTTCAAATTCTTTAGGTATGAATTTGAAATCATTGCATTTGTTATGCGCATAAGCACTCCTTTTTGGTCTGTT
>JAKJBL010000025.1:8073-17415 GCA_022707005.1 Bacillota bacterium
CCCGCTCTGTCGCCTGTTAGCATTGATTGCCTTTTTGGCGCTATCTGCCTACAAGGCCTGTGCCGTTAATTAACTTTTCAAGCGCTTCGTCTATTGCATTTATTACGCGGGAAGCAGCTGCAAACATGTGCTGATACCGCATCATTACAACCATTTCCTCATCAACCGAAACTCCGGAAATCGACTCGCGCCTTGTTTCTAAATTGCCGACAACTGCCTGCTGCCCTGTGAATATGCTTTGTGAGCGGCTGCTCTCAATTGCAAGCTCAAGCACAGCGCCTTTTAAAAAGCCTTCAAAGCCTGCGCCTTCAAGCATATTTTCGGCGTTTGTAAGCGCTGCAAGGCGCAAAGCGTTCAGGTTGTTGCCAAGCTCAGGGCTGTTTGTGGAATTATCAATAAAATTGCTGCTCCCTGCGAATTTATACACATCGTTAATAACATCAGGGCTTAAGCGGAAGTTGCCAGCGTTTAAAGCGGAATAATCCGGCTGGCCGAATGCGTCAAGCGGAACTTCGAACATCCGTACTCCTGTTTGTGAGGCAACTGCGCCGTGGGGTATGGTGTAGCCATCCTCATGCACTGAGTTGAACGTCTCGGCAAGCCCCCTGGCTAATTTATTAAGGCTTGTGAGAAGGTGGGGGATGCCAATGTCCGTGGGGCTGTTGCCGTCGCGAAGCTCCTTATAGGCATAGAGCCTGCCGCTTGTATATTTTAGCTCAATCGGCGAACCAGTGCCATCGTCTATGCAGAGCCTGTAAAAGTCGGGCGTGCCTGTTACTACCCCCTGCTGGTCTTCAATAGCAGTAAGCGCAAAAAAGTCCGTATGGCTTACAAGCAGGTCGCCTCCTGCAGAAACAGTAAGCTTTGCTGAAGAATCTTCGTAATATTCTATGTCAAGATACTCGCTTAGTTCGTCAAGGAGCAAATTGCGCTTATCGCGCATGTCGTTTGCCTTTTCCCCGCCAAGCTCGTATGAGTATATGCTTTTGTTATAGGCTGCAATTGTTGAAAGAATGCCCGTAACATGCAAAGACGCCATTTTTAGAGATTCATTCATTACAGCCTGATGCTCAGAGAGCTGTTTATAATAGTGGTTGAACGACTCTGTAAGCTTAAGCGCGTTTTGCTGCACATTTGTGCGGATTTCCTTGCTTACAGGGTCTTTTGAAAACTCCTGAATACTGTCAAAAAACTCACTGAGCGTGCCCGAAATGCCCCGCCCGCGAACTTCGTTAAAAATCGCCTCTATATATTCAAGTTCGTCTGTCCGGGTTGAAAAACGCCCCATATCGGAGTATTCCTGCCTCAAGGCACGGTCTATATAAGCGTTTCTAAGCTGGTCTACTGCTTTAATATGCGCGCCTGCACCTACGCCGCCTTTTTGAAGAGGCGCATAGCGCCCCGAAAAATCCGCCGCATCAAGCGCAACTGCTGTTACCCGCTGGCGGGTATAGCCTGCGGTGCTTGCGTTTGCAATATTGTGTCCTGCTAAATTCACAGCCTTCTGGCTTATGAAAATTGCAGATTTTGCGATTTCAAGCCCGTAAAATGACATAATGCCTCACGCTTCCTTGTCAATAAGTGTTCGTTTGCCGCTCTTGTTCAGCCTGAGCTGCCCTGTGCTGCAATAGGTTCCTCCTATTGGTGAAGTCTCAGTAAGCAGGTCCAGGCAGAACGTTGTATACTGAAGCTGCGTCTGCAGCAGCTTTTGGTTTAGCGCGTTTACCAAGCTGAGTTCCTGTACGATTTCTCTATAACGCTCCCCGAGTTCTTCCATTTGGCTGCGCTCTCTTTGGGGCAGCATCTCTTTTATATAGTCAAAATCAGCGCGTGCGCTGCCTTCTTCAGCTTGCTTTTTAAAGAGCGTTTCTCTTGCTGCAGCTGCGCCTTTAAGCCTGAGCAGCGACTCGCTTTCGTGCTTAACGATTACATTAAGCTCATCAAGGTCGTTGTTTACCAATGCCTCTTTTTTTTGCTTTGCATACTGCAAAAGACCGATATAAATTTCCATTTCGCCTTTTACAGCTAAAACAAGCTCTGCCGCATGGTTGTCCAAACCGTTTACCTCCTGCTATAAGCGCTTAAAGGTCAAGCATCTTTTCTGCAATTTTGTCTGCAGGCACGAAATAGGTCTGCTGCTCAATTTGACTCTTAAGCTGCTTAAGCCGTTCGCTTCTTGCTTCGTCAGGCTTAAGAAGCTCCTTCTTTACAGTTTTGAGAGTTGCAGAAAATGTCTTTGCGCTTGGGGAAATCTCTGCATTATCAACGCCGAGCTTAACTGCTTGAGGGTTAAGCTGCACATTTCTTGTGCACATATATGCGCCGTAAAGCTCTTTTGGTGGAATTGAGTTAATTCGCATTTTTTCTCACCGCCTTTTTGTTAATCGCTGCCGTACTTTAAATGTACTTTGCCTAAGCCGCGCCCAAAGATTTCTTGTTGCTGCTGTGCTTTCTCTTTTGAGGCTGCAGCCGGGGCTGCCGCTGTTTCGAGTATTTTTGAGAGTCTTTCTTTGCAGCTCTTGCAGAGTTTGCCCGAGTTTATTGCGCTGCCGCACTGTTCGCATTTTATATATTCGCTGTCTTTATTTAGCGAAAGCCGTTCTTCTCTTAAAAATTCAAAAATGTAGCTTTCCTGCACACCGGTGTTTTTTGATACCTCCAGAACATCTGCCTCAGGGTTAGCGTAGAGATAGTCCCTCACAAGGCGGAAGTAGTTGTCGACCTTTTCGCTGCAGTCAGGGCAGATGTTGCTCCCTAAAGAGTGGAAGAGCCTGTTGCAGTCTTTACATTGCTTAATTTGTATGCTCAACTTTTTACCCCCAACTTAACCTTAACTTGAGCGCATGTTGTTTGCCATTGCATGCATTTCATCAGCTGTTGTAAGCGCAGTTGCAGCAAAGGAAAACGCCCTTTGGCTGCGGATAAGCTTTGTGATTTCCTCGCTTAAATCCACATTTGAGCTTTCGAGGAAGCCTTGCTGCACATTTGGTTCCTCAAGCAGTTCTGCGCTGCCTGATGCTTCTGTTTCTATGAAGCAGTTTCTGCCTGCAGCCATAAGCCCACCGTTGTTTTTAAAAGCGGCTATGCCGAGCGTTGCAAACGGCTCTTCAGAGCCTATTGAAAGGCTGCCTGCAGTATCGAGCTTTAAATTAGAAATATCCCCTTCGGGCAGCGTAATGCGGCTTCCGGATTTATCTAAAACATAGAAGCCGTCTGCAGTAACTAAGAACCGGCCTCCATCTTCGTTTGATACTGCAAAACTGCCGTCCCTTGTGTATAGCTTTTCGCTTTGCCCGTTCATAACTGTGAAGAAGCCATCTTGGGTAAGGCAAAAGTCGAGACCTATTCCGGTCTGTATGGGAGTGCCTGCAAGAAACGAGCGGACAGTTGCGCTTACCAAGACTCCGCTGCCTAAGGTAAGCGACGCGTTTTGAGGTTCAACAGGTCTATGCATTGTGGTATAAAGCGTATCTTTAAAATCCGCCCTGCTTGCCTTAAAGCCTGTCGTGTTTATATTAGCTAAATTATTTGCAATTGTGTCAAGCCTGCGCTGCTGCGCAATAACTGCACTTTTTGCTGTGAACATCCCTTGCATCATAGCGTTTAGACCCTTCCTATTTCGTTGACTGCCTTTGCAAGAGAGTCGTCTAACATGCGTATGACCCTCTGGCTTGTTTCATAAGTTCTTGAAGCTGCCATAAGCTCGAAAACTTCGTTTGCAGCTTCTGTGTTTGAGGTCTCGAGGAACCCCTGAAACACTTTTGCACCGTCTGCCGCTTGGGCTGCCTGGTTGCTGCGGTTTATAAAAAGCCCGTCTCCCAGTTTGCTTAGACCTGCTTTATCCTCAAAGTGCACAAGCTTGAGGGAACCGGCAGTTTCGCCCTCTGCGTTTATTACATTGCCAAGCTCATCAATAGAAAACTCAGGTGAATCAAGCTGAATAAATCCGGCTGTGCCTAAAACCCGGTTGCCGTCTGCTGTAACCAGGAAACCCTCGGAATTAAGCGTAAAGGCGCCGTTTCGGGTATATCGCTCGCCTGCTAATGTCGAAACCGCAAAGAATCCGTCGCCTGCTATTGCCAAATCAAGCGTGCGGCCTGTTGGTTCAAGGCTTCCTTCTTTAAAAGAGGTAATAAGCTCATCAATATGCACGCCTGTGTTAAGAGGGCCTACAGAGCCAAAAGCAGCTGGTTTGCCTGTCTGCACAAGAAGCATATCCTTAAATGAGCGCGAAACCAGCTTGTCAGCCTTATAGCCGGCTGTATCCATATTTGCGATGTTATTCGTTATTACATCTACTTTTCTTCGCTGCACTAACATGTGCGTTGCAGACAAATACAGGCTTCTGAGCATATAACCTCCTGCAGGTGAAATCATATTCTAACCCCGCTATCTATTACATCGTCAGATTAGCCCGAAACTTTAGTTTTTGTTTAGAACTTCTGCTCTTTTATAAGCCCTTTTGCAAACTCCACTTCGCCTTTGGATATGGAAAGCTCGCGCGCAATCTTTTCGTCATTATAGCCGTTTGCCAAAAGCTCATTTATAGACTCGCGTGTGTTTTTCTTTCTGCCTGCGGCATGCTTAAGCTCTGCATAGGTTGCAAAGCCGCGCGTTTGAGGAGGCTCCTTATAGGTTTGCTCTGCCTTAAGGCTTGAGCAGAGTGTTCTGCAGCTTTCAAGCATTTCACTTGCTTCTAAATGCAGCTTTTGAATTTCTTTTTTAGACTCGCCTATTTCGTCCTCAAGGTTGCGCATGGCTTCTTCAAGATTTTGATAAAGCTTAAGAAGGCGCATCTCCTTATTTTCCGCATCCTCATGCACAGAAGCCGGCACGCTACGTTTTGGGGTTTTGAGCTTGTAGTTTAAATATATAGTCGCGCATAAAAGCGCAAATACAAAAGCCGCAAATAAATAGTGGGTATAGTCCATGACTTTTGCGCCTTAAGCCATTAAACGCCCTGCTTAAAGGCTGCTCCTTTCATATTTGTATATCGAGTTTATGCTGGCCGCTGTCAGCCTGCTCACTCTGCTTTTTGTCTTCTTTTTTTTGTTTTTGCTTTCGCTTGTCTTTTTTTTCGTTCTCGCGGTTGATAATAGCGCTTGAAGGCTCATACACATCCTGCACCTGCCGGCTTTGCGCTGCTGTTTGCTCGTGAGCCTTGCGCGTTAAGCCCGCCTGCATAAACTCCCCGCTTTTTTGCTGGCTGTTTGCCTCTTTGCTTAAATCCGTAGCTTTGTGAACTGTAATTTTTGCCCCTATTCCCTGAATTGACAAAGCAAGCCACCTCCTGACTTAGTCTGCTTCAAAAGAGGTAAAGACTACTGCGCCGCTTCGCTGTTTAAATGTAACGAACGGAATGCTGTCTTTTGTGGTTGTTGTTGCAAAATCAATTGTCAGCTTAACATCCTGGTGTACCTGTTCGCTTGCGTGGACTTTACCGTCCGAGCTTTTTTCAAGCTCTGCCTTAAGCATATCTATTTTTTCATTAAGCGGCTGAAGCTCTGATAAAAGCTGTTCCTGCAAGTTTTTGTATCTGCGTCTTTGCTCCTTGCGCTCAGGCGTCTCGTTTTGACCTGCAGGCATTCTTAAATAACTTGCTATTCGCTCAAGCTTTCTGCTGAGCTCGCTGCGAATGTTTTCATGTTCTATAAGCGCCTGCCTGCTTTCTGGGGCTGCTCCGATTTCGAGCACAGTTGCATCGCCTGACGGCGTGCCTATGGTCTTTGCATATATTTGATTGCCCGCACGTGTAAGTCCGCCGATTATTCTTGCGAACTTGCCTTTTAAAATTACCGAATCCTGCGCTGTAACAGTCGAATAAGTAATATAATCCGCAAATACGCTTTTGCCGGAGCGCACCTCTGCGCGTTCTATAAAGCGCGAAACAATGTTGCCGCCCGCATGGAGGCTGCCTCTGTCCATGCCCTGAATGCCGCCTTTTATTACTATGTTACCGCCTGCAATAATTGTTGCGGCTTCGACCATGCCGAGAATTTCCACATCGCCTGCAGCGTCAAGCGTAAGGCCGGAGATAATATTGCCAAATACAACTACATTGCCATTAAACTTTATATTGCCTACGCTCATGTCCATGTCGCCGTTTATCTTGTAAACATCCGAAACAACTACGCGGTTATTTATATAATCCACCCTGCCGCTTTTAGCTGCAAGGAGCATTCTGCCGCTCTCGTCAACTGTTGTATTTACGCCGCGGGGCAGGGGATAGTCCCTGCCTTTTGCAGCAGGCAGAGCATTGCCGCGTACTGTGATGCCCTCAATGCCCTCTTTAGGCGGGATGCTCTCAACTAAAATATTGCCTTCGGTTGTATCCTCAAATACATCAAGTTCGCGAAAATCCGCGCTGCCGTCTTTGCGAAGGTTCGGCGCATAGTCGAACTTTGTTCTAAAGTGGAACACAAGCTCGCCGTCTTTGCCCTTTTCAGGAGGCCTTCCTTTTGCAATAAGCACCTGTTCAAAATAGCGCCCTTCGTCAACTGCTTTAATTATTTCATCCTCAAGGAGTCCGGTTTTAATTGACCAATCCTGTTCAACAGCCTTTAATACAGCCTGTATTTCAAGCCCGCCGTCTTTTATAGGCGGGAGCAGCTGCATATACGCGCTTAACTCATCCCTGCTTACTGTAACAAACACTGCTGCGTCTAAGCTTTGAGGCTCCTTGAAGTCGCAAATCCGAATACGCTTTTCGCCCATGCGCATGCGGTAAATAAGCTGACCCGGGTTGCCTGGCTGAAGGTTCCTGCGCTTAAGGTCAAAAAGCACAAGTTCAGGCGTAAGCTTTGAGCCAGGCTGCGCCTTGTACAAAAGCTCGAGAAAAACGCCGTCTTCCTCATGCTTAAGCTCATACCAGGCGCGCTGTGAAGGCATATTTTCGTTAGATTCTGTTTCAGGGGCTTTGTTATCTTCTATATTGGTCAACGCTCTGCCTCCAAGTACTTAACTGTTCATAAGCGCCTCAAGTCCGGTTTTGAGTTTAACTATGACTTTGGAATGAATCTGTGACGCACGGGATTCGGATACTCCAAGTACATCCGCAATTTCTTTAAGCGTAAGCTCTTCATAGTAATAAAGTGTTACAATATGCCGCTCCCTTTCGGGAAGGTCGTCAATCATATTTGCGAGCAGCTGCTTGAGTTCTTTGTTTTCGTAGCTTTCCTCAGGCGTTTCTCCAGTATCGCGCACTGCCTGTATGCCTGAGCCTTCACCCATGAGGAGTTCTTCAAAATGCATGACATTGAACATATGCATCTTGCTCATGATTTTTTGCATATCTGCATCATCCATGCCAAGATGCTCCGCAACTTCGCTATCAGCAGGTTCCCTGCTCAGTTTGTTTTCAAGCTCGGAAAACGCGCTGTTTATTGCCTGAATTTTTCGCCTTAAGCTAGTAGGCGCCCAGTCCTGCTTGCGCATGTGGTCGAGGATTTCACCGCGGATACGCACAGTCGCATATTTTTCAAAAAGAACCCCGCGGCTGTAGTCAAACTTGTTAATTGCATCTATAAGCCCGAGAATGCCGCAGCTCAATAAGTCGTCAAAATTGCTGTACCCCTCAAATGTAGGCATCAGCCTGTAAACGATGCGCTTAACAAGGCTAAGATAATGGAGAACTATCTCATCTTTTGTATCCTGGGTGTCAGAGCGCGCATATTTTTCCCAAAGCGCTTTTGCAGTTAAGTTTTCTGTATCCGGCATAACATTCCCTCTGGCAAATTGTTATTTACAATGCGGGAGCCCGGAGAAGCCGGCGCTAAAACAGCGCACATGTTGCTATTATCTTAACATATAGGTGCAATAGCTGCAATTATTGTTGTATATAGTTGTTATTTGCTGAGTTTTCGCTGCAGAATCTGCTGCTTCATAATAAATCTTGAAAGCCGCGCCTGCTCGCGCGTAGAAATGTTCAAAAACCTTGCGCCTGTTGTATAGAGCGTATCTTCATTTATGCGCTCACATCTTATGACCTGAACATCAAAAACAGCGTCATAGCCTTCTTCTAAGTTTAGCTTGATTGTAAACTTGTCAAGCGGCTCGAATTTTATGCTTGAAACAAGGCAAAGCCCGTTTTCCGAAATGTTTATTGTTTTTGCATTTAGCGGCTTTGCCCCCTTTTGCAAATAAAGCTTAGCATCAAGCACAATATGCAGCCTGTAAGAATAACGTCTTTGAATTCTTTCTGCCTCAGAAACAGCCCTAAAGCGGCAAAGCGCTACTCCGTTTTCCCTGTAGCGCGCCTCAAGCACAGCATCAAGGCGGAAAATGCCATTGTCGCGGATTAAAAATATCCTCACATACTCGTCATCTCCTACGCTAAGGAGCGCAAGCCTGTGCGTTGGCTGAAGAATAACGAAGCGCTCTCCGTCGAGAATATCCTGAATAGTAGTCTTTGCGGAAATTCTGCCTATCCGGATTTCAACTGCCTCGCCTAAGCAGGCAAGTTCGCTAAAACGCATTTTGCTCACTGCCCTCCAAAGAGTCGTTTCAAAAAGCCCATAAGCCCGGTCTCGTCAATAGTTTTAATATCCATATATGTATCTGCAAGAAGCTCAAGATTACGCGCAGCCTTTGAGGCAGGGAAGCTTACAAGCAGCGGCACCTGGAGCTTAACAGCCCGAACCATGTGCTCATCGTTAAGTATGTAGCCGAGGCTTTTTATTGCAATGCCTGAGTATTTTTCAGCAATGCTTATAAAGCCTTCCGCAGCAGACTGCGCCTCACGCTCAGTATCCGCCTTGTTAATAATCAATTTAATATTTGGGTTGATTTTGCGCTGCGACATAATTTTTACAAGCGCGTACGCATCCATAAAAGAAGTCGGCTCAGGCATTGTAACAAGTAGCGTGTCATTGCTTGCGCTAATAAGGCGCAGAATAATTTCGGAAATGCCTGCGCCTGTATCAAAAATAATCGTGTCAGCAACATCCTCAAGGCACAAAAGCTGGGTTATTATGCGACCTACGGCAGTTTCATCAAGATTTACAAGCTCTTCCATTCCAGAGCCGCCCGATATGTATTTTACACCGCAAATGCCTGTTCCAATAATATCGTGAATATCCCTGCTGCCCTCAATAACGCTAAGAAGGTCATATTCTGTCTTTGTGCCGAGCATTACGTCAATGTTTGCAAGCCCTAAATCCATATCAACAACAAGCGTGCGTTTTCCGCGTTTATTAAGGGCAATGGAAAGGTTAAGCGCAACGCTCGACTTTCCGACGCCGCCCTTTGCGCCTGTTACTGTAATTACATTCATATTCGGCGCTGACTGCGCTTTAATTAGCTCGCGCAGCGCCTGCGCTTGGTCGCTCATTTTCGTTCAAACTC
>JAKJBL010000025.1:17425-19620 GCA_022707005.1 Bacillota bacterium
GCTATGGCTTTAGGGTTGGGGGTTGCAATATCATAAGGGACATTCTGCCCGTTTGTTACAAACGCGATTGGCTTTTGTGAAAGTGCGGAGATATTGAGCACATTTCCCCATGCCTCGACTTCATCAAGCTTTGTTATTATAAGCTTGTACTCCTTTAAAAACGAATATTGCTCTATAAGCTGCCTGCACGCACCAAAGCTCATTGCAGCGCTAACAGCAAGGAACACCTCGTCTATGCCAAGCTTTAAATAATCCTGAACTTCCTTGCGGTATTTTTTATCAGCAGGGTTTTTGCCTGCTGTATCTATAAGAACAACATCTCTATCCTGCATGCTTAAAAGCGCTTCTTCCATTTCGTCAGGCGTATATATAGTGCGAATAGGGAGCCCCATAATTTCTGCATAAGTATTTAGCTGCTCTTTTGCAGCTACGCGGTATGTATCCGCGTTTATAAACCCTACCTTAAGCCCCTGCTCAAGCGTATACAGCCCCGCAAGCTTAACGATTGTAGTCGTTTTGCCTACGCCTGTAGGCCCTAAAAGCATAAGAATGTTCATTCTATATTTTTTAAGCTTTACATGCGCAGGCTCTTTAAGTAAATCAATAATGAGATTTTCCGCGACTTTTTTCGGGTCGTCCGTGAATCTTTCTGTAATTTCTTTAATTTGAGCTAAGAGTTTTTTCGCGTGAGCAGGGTTGACTTCGCGTTCAGTCAGGGTGTTTTCAAGCTCAAGCAGAGCTTCCGGAAGCGGCTCATTAGAAGGGGTTGGCTCTGAGTTTAGCTTAAATGTGTGCATTGCCTCTTTAACTGAAGCAAGCTGGTCATAAAGCTTACCATTGTCCTCTATTGGTTCTTCCTTAGGTTCGGGCTTTGCGGGCTGCTCTTGCGGCTTTTGCGCCATTCGCTCAGGGATTATGCTCTTTGCAGGGTTAGGCTCATAGGCTACGGTAACCTCAACGAGCTTTCTGCCGAAAAGCCCTGCGAGCCCTTTAGAGCGAATTTGCCTGCTGCTTAAAATAACTGCGTCCGGCCCAAGCTCTTTTCTTATGCGTTCTATTGCTTCGGGCATTTCTTTTGCAATATAATTTTTCACAAACATTATATGCTCACCACCCCGTCTGAAAATATTTCAACATCCCGCTCCAGCTCATTATAAGAGAGTACGACAATATCAGGGTTTAGCTGCTCTGTGAGCTGTTTAAAGTATCTGCGCACATTTGGAGATGTGAGCATAATCGGCGTGCCTCCTGTATTAACCGAGTTTTCGACTGCTTTTTTAGTATTCTGCAGGATTGACTGAATCTGCGCAGGTTCAAGCACAGCGTATGAGCCCCTTTCGCTTTGGCGGATGTTTCCGCTTATAAGCTCCTCTATTGCAGGGTCAAGCGTAATAACGCGCGCTTTGCCATCCGGAATAAAGCGTTTAGTGATGGCGCGCTTTAGGTTTGCGCGCACATACTCTGTTAAAAGCTCAAGGTCGCGCGTGAGCGTGCCGTAATCGCCGAGGATTTCGAGGATTGAGCCTATGTCGCGAATTGAGACGCCCTCGCGCAAGAGGTTGGCAAGCACCTTTTGCAGCTCTCCAATTGAAAACAGCTTTGGAATAACTTCTTCAACAAGCGCAGGCTGCTGCGCCTTTAGGTTTTCTATTAGCACCTGCACCTGCTGCCGCCCCATAAGCTCATGGCTGTGGTGTTTAATAATCTCCATAAGGTGGGTCGCAATAACTGATGGCGCATCTATTGTAGTAAAGCCGCGAAGTTCCGCGCGCTCTCTGTCGTTTTCAGTTACCCAGACTGCAGGCAGACCGAACGCAGGGTCTATTGTTTCTATTCCCTCAAGCTTTGCCTCAAGCCCCGCAGGCCGTAAGGCCATGAAATGGTCTGGCAGCACCTCGCCGCTTGCAACCTCAAGACCTTTTATTTTTATGCAGTACGCGTTTGTGCCAAGCTGCACATTATCGCGCACGCGTACAACAGGCACTATTATGCCAAGCTCCATTGCGCACTGCCTGCGTATCATAACAATTCTATCGAGAAGGTCGCCGCCTTGCGAAGCATCAACGAGCGAAATAATTCCGTAGCCAAACTCCATCTCTATTGGATGCACCTGCAAAAGTGAAGTAACGCTCTCAGGCTTGCGCTTTTCCTGCGCCTGCAGCTCTGCAGTTTCATCATCAAGCTTCTGCTGCTTT
>JAKJBL010000026.1:0-1202 GCA_022707005.1 Bacillota bacterium
ACCATATACATTTAGGGATATTAAAAAAGAAAACCCGACTTTTGCAGAACTCAAAAGCTGGTTTGCTGCAAGCGGACAACCCCTAAAAAGGTTCTTTAACACGAGCGGCTTAAAATACAAAGAACTTGCACTAAAGGATAAGCTTCCAAAGATGTCTGAGCAGGAACAGCTTGATTTGCTTGCAGAGGATGGCATACTTGTTAAGCGCCCGCTACTCATAGGCGATGGGTTTGTTTTGGTTGGCTTTAAACCTGCTGCATGGGAGGAAAGGCTGCTTAAACGCAACGCCTGAAATAAAAGGCGAGTTGTATTCTGAAGCTTACAAGGCCTTGTTATCCCACTTACGTTAAATTTATAATTAGGGGCATTTATGCGAGCAGCAGTACAGACTATAACTCTCAACGCGCCATGGGTTCGCTCCCTTAAGGAAAAACGCAGCCTTGTCAAGAGCCTTGTAGCGAAACTAAAGAATAGATTTAACATATCCGCAGCTGAAGTTGGAGCCCAAGATGCACACAAAACAATCGTGCTTGGCATCGCAATTATTGCGCTTGATAAAGCGCAAGCCGAGCATACTTTAGATATAATCCTAAATTTTATTGAAGCTAATACGGATGCACAACTTCAGGCTTTTGAAAGAGAGTTCTTCTAACATGCTTTTCTCTTAATTTTCTTAAAAGAGGTTGGGTATTCAAGAATGCCCAGCCTCTTTCTTGCAACTAAGTCCAATTCATCTTTAAAAAGGGACTTTTTAGACGCCAGCCTTGTTTTCACGCAGCTGTTCAAGCTGTGTGCAATTATGCTGCACTATATGCCCTTTTAGGGGCAGTATCCGTTCATGGATATAGTCGACAATCCACTCGGGCTGCGGGAAAAATGAGTTTTCAAGTTCATGCGCAGGCGTTATCCAATTTTTAGCGCCTACAACAACAGGGGGCGCGTCAAGGCTGTCAAAACAGAGCTCAGTTATACTGCTTGCAAGCTGGCGCATGAACGAAGTACGTTCGCAAGCATCCCCCGTTACAACGATTCTACCGGTTTTGCGTACGCTTTCTATTACTTTTTCATAATTAAACGGTACTAAAGTGCGCGCATCAATGACTTCTGCAGAGACGCCATAGCTGGTTTCAAGTATTTCAGCTGCTTTAAGCACCCTATAAAGAGTCGCTCCTATAGAGAGGATGGTTATATCTGAACCATGC
>JAKJBL010000026.1:1212-12755 GCA_022707005.1 Bacillota bacterium
ACCAAAGGGGATTTCATACTCTTCTTCGGGCACGCCGTCTTTATGGAATAGTTCGCCAACATCATAAATACGTTGGCTTTCAAGGAAAATAACTGGGTCTGTTCCATTAAGCGCAGTCTGCATCAAACCCTTTGCATCATAAGGCGTTGCAGGAAAAGCAACCTTAAGCCCCGGAATATGCGCAACTAAGCTTGACCAATCCTGGCTGTGCTGTGCGCCGTACTTTGAACCGACACTCATCCGCAGCACAACGGGCATTTTTAACATTCCTGCGCTCATTGCCTGCCATTTACTCAACTGGTTAAAGACTTCGTCACCAGCGCGACCTAAGAAATCACAATACATAAGCTCGGCAACAGCTCTCCCGCCGCTCATTGCGTACCCAACTGCAGCACCAACAATTGCAGCCTCAGCAATAGGTGTATTAAACAACCTGTGATATGGTATTGCCTCCGTCATTCCTCGATAGACTGCAAACGCACCACCCCAGTCCCGCACATCTTCCCCAAAAGCAGCAAGAGTAGGGTCTTCATAAAATTTGTTTATTATTGGTTCTGCAATAGCATCGCGAAGCTGATACAAGCGTGCTTTTGGAACAGCCCTTCCATTTTCATCAAGTGCAAAACGCACTTTTTTAGAAAGCTGCTGTATGCGCGGACACTCTTCTTTTGGGCATAAAACATCAGGGATCCGATTTGGTTCCATAGAGGGAATGCGTTCATTTGAAAACATAAGCTTAGCAATAAAGTTTTGTTGCGTATGGAAGATATCCACTCTTGGCGAGATTTTGTCATTAATGCTTAGCTTTAAAATGCGAGAAATATCTTCTTTTATGCTGCTCCAAATTTCATTAAGCTCTGATTGCGTGCATATTCCTGCTTCAATTAACTGGGTTCCAAAAGTCCTAATAGAATCGACTTCTGTCCATGCCTCGATTTCTTCTTTTGTTCTGTATGTAGAAGAATCAGAAGGCGAATGGCCTGAAACGCGATAAGTTACTATATCAAGCAGCACGGGGCCATCTTTCTTTGCTAAAGGCAGTTTGCGCGCATACGCATCAATTACAGCTAATGGGTTATAACCGTCTACACGTTCTGCATGGAGCTGGGTTGGACATATAGCTGCAGCCATACGCGCAACAACATCAAAACCCATGGTTTCACCCATAGTCTGACCGCCCATGCCATAGAAATTGTTATTAATGTGGTACAACAGCGGCATCCCGCCGCCATGCTCCTGCCATAGCGTCTTGTATTGCGCCATTGCCGCAAGCATCATACCTTCCCAAACTGGCCCGCAGGCAGTTGAAGCGTCGCCTATGCTGCATACGACTATACCTGGTTTTTTATTTATAAGCTTGTACAGCGCGCTTCCGACTGATATACTGCCGCTCCCGCCGACAATAGCATTATTCGGATAAATGCCAAACGGTGTAAAGAATGCATGCATCGATCCGCCCATGCCTTTGTTAAAACCGTTTTCACGGGCAAAGATTTCACACATTGTTCCGTAGAGTAAAAAATCGCGGGCAGTCTCTTTTATAGACTTGCCGCTGTTAATTACGCCAAGCAGCTTCCCATTAAAATAGCCTTCCATAATTTGAAGCAGCTTTTCTTCTTCAAGCGTTTCAATAGTGCGGAGGCCTTTCGCAAGAATTTCACCATGGCTCCGATGCGAACCAAAAGTATAATCATCAAGCGTTAAATGAAATGCGCTGCCAACATAAGCTGCCTCCTGCCCTATTCCTAAATGCGCTGGCCCGGGATGATTATATTCTATGCCTTCATACTCGTTTCTCGTTTTTATACTGTTGAGCATTGTTTCAAATTCGCGAATATAACACATATCACGGTAAATATTTAAAAACTCAGCTCTTGAAAATCTGTTAATTTCATCTTTAACGCTCTTTTGGTAAGTGTTTATATTAATATCTGTTAGCTTCAAAACATCTGCCTTGCGGCTTGTGCTCGGCGATATAAAAAGAGTTTTAGTCATTTTGGGCTCCTTTTAAAATTCAAAGTTGTTTATGTTGCAATTAAAGCGTGCTATTTATACTCAAACACTGCTTCACGCAAGATTTCACTTACAGTAGGGTGTGGAAAAACAATTTCTTTAATATCATCAAGGGGCAGCTCAAGCTCAATAAAGGTACCCGCTGCCACTATAAATTCTGAAGAGTAGTTTCCAAGCGCCTGTGCGCCTAAAAGTATGTTTTTCTTTTTGTCGGCAACAAGCTTGCATATTCCATTTCCGCCTTCATTTTCTGCTAAATAACGCCCTGAAAAACGCATGGGGATTGAAACAACTGCAATTTCCAAACCTTTGTTTCGTGCTGTTTCTTCTGTTTCGCCAACGCTTGAAAGTTCAGGGTTAGTATAAAGCACTGAAGGTATTGCCCTGTACAGCATTCTATCGCGCTTGCCGAGCATATTGTTTACAGCTACTTCAGCTTCTCTATAGGCAGTGTGCGCAAGCATTGATTTACCATTAACATCGCCTGCAGCATATACTTCAGGTATATTTGTTTTCATATATTCATCAGTAACAATTGCACCGTGTTTTGTTAGCACGTTTATTGAATCAAGGCCTATGTCTTTAGTATTAGGTGTTCGTCCAATTGAGAGCAACACGCGCTCAGAGGCGATAAATTCTTCTTTTTCGTCGCAGATAGTTATTACGCCTTCTGAAGAAATCATTGTCGCCTTTGTTTTAAGCTTAAATTCTATACCTCTTTTTTCATAATCCTTCTGCAGTATGCCAATTAGGTCTGAATCATTTTCGCCAGCAATGTGGTCAAGCAGTTCAACAACAGTAACTTTAGACCCAATTGCATTAAAATACGAGGCTAATTCAAGCCCTATTACACCCCCGCCTATTACAGTAAGCGATTGCGACCTTTCGTTTAGATTAAGAAATTCACGGCTTGTCACTACAAACCCGGAAGTTAGACCTTCTTTTAAACCGGGTATTGGAGGTATTGCTGCGCTTGAGCCAGTCGCAACTAAAAGCCTTTTAGAGAAATATATATCTTCATCAACGCGCACAGCATATCCGTCAGGTGATCTTCCTTCAATAACACCTTTGCCCTGAACAACCAAGACACCGGAAGCTTTTAAGGCTGAGCGCACGCCGGCTACTAAAGTTTTGACAACCTTGTTCTTCCTCGCAATAACCTTAGTATGGTCTAGCGAAAGTTCCTTGGCCTGCACACCGTATTTTTCCGCATTCAAAGCGTTTTCGTAAAGTTTTGCTGAATATAGAAGCGTTTTTGTTGGAATACAGCCTTCATTTAAACATACTCCGCCAAGGTTTCTTTCTTCGATACAAAGCACGTTTAACCCTGCCTTCGCAGCACGTTCGCTCGCTTTATATCCTGCAGGGCCTCCGCCTAAAACTATTAAATCGTAGGGCATTACTCTCCTCCTGTTATGTAAAGAATGGTTGCAGCGCCTTATCCGGCAAGTAGGCCTGTAAAGTTTTCAAGTGCTGATGTAAGTTCAAGAATGAATCTTGCTGCAGGCGCCCCATCAACAGCCCTGTGATCATAAGTTAATGAAAGCATCATTGCAGGGTATACCTTAATTGCGCCATCAACTGTACGAACACGCTCAATTATTGAGCCAACTCCGAGTATTGCTGTTTGCGGCGGGTTAATAACCGGCGTAAACCCTTCTACGCCAAGCGCTCCAAGATTTGAAACTGTAAATGTTGCGCCTGAAAGCAAATCAGGGTTAATTGAACCTTGCTGGCAAGCACCAGAAAGCAGTTTGGTTTCTGCGGCAATTTCACTGAGACTTTTGCGCTGAGCTGATACTATGGTAGGCACAAGAAGACCCCGCGGAGTATCTACAGCAAACCCGATATTGCAGTAATTGAACCGCCGTACTGTATCTTCAAGAAAATAAGCGTTAATATCCGGGTGATGTAAAAGGATTCGGGAACAGGCAAAAAGGAGCATATCGTTTAAAGTTATGTTTGGGAGCGCCAGGTGTTCTGGAGCCCGCTTAATCTCTTTTCTTATATTTAGCAGCGCAGTAGCATCAAAGGTACTGTGATGCGTTAATTGTGCAAGGTTACTTAAACTATATTGCATGTTGCGCGCAATAACCTTGCGGAGATTCGATAGCTTAACATCTTCATACTCAACTGCAGATGGTAAGCCGGAAGCTTTAGCGGAGATTTCTGCATTTTCCCTCGCCGCTAGTGCGCCATGTTCTACTGTTATTAAATCTGATGTGGAAATTCGGCCTCCAAGCCCTGTCCCCTGTTGAGCAGACAAGCCTGAATTTAACGATTTGTCAAAAAGAGCTGCCTGAGTTGCTCTCATGCCAGCTTCTGCAAGCGCTTCGACATCACGTTCAATTATTCTGCCATTTGGTCCGGTCGGCCGGGCTGAAGAAGGCTCCACTCCAAGTGTTTTGGCAGTTGCCCGAGCACGCGGAGATATGGCGATTCCTTGCTGCTTATCTTTGACATGTATATCTATAACTGCTTTTTTTGATTCAGCTGCTTCAACGGGCGCAGCTTCTGTTTTAACTTCCCCTCCAGGAATAAACCCTGAATAATCTTCGCCCAATGTCCCAATAACAGCAACATTTGTCAGCACCGGCACTTCAGCATCTTCTCCAAAGAATATTGCTAAGAGCACCCCTGAAGCATTGGCCGATTCTTCAAATGTGGCTTTATCAGTCTCATAAGTGAAGAGCAAGTCCCCTTCGCTAACAGTCTCTCCCACCTTTTTATGCCAACGTGAGATTAAACATGTTTCAACAGATTGGCCCTGTCTGGGCATCAATACTGGTACCGCCACTCGGCAACCCCCTTTATCAGAAGATGTTATATTATATGATACAATTTTACCCGATTGTGGTAATTCATATCGCCTACCCAGTAATATCTTATCAGTGGATATACTTTGCGTCAAGGCTTCAAAAACATATTTCTAAACTGTTATGCATATCATATTTCATCTATTTTGTGTAAGGAGTACGAATCTTATAAGCCAAAACTGATTTGCATAATATGAGTTTAAACTTCTACACATCTATAAACAAAAATGACAGCAGGGGTTGCTTTCAACTTGCAAGCAGCTCCTGCTATTTTTGTAAGATTACTTTGATGCTTACAGCCCCGCCCTGCTTATTCGGCAGCAGACTGCATTTTGGGTTCCTGTTTAATATACGTGAGTCTGCCTTCGCTAAGCACAACCCCTACGCTATCGCCTAATTGTATTCGGCCCGAGAGCACTTCTTCGCTTAAGCTATCCTCAACTTGTTGTTGTATTGCACGCCGCAGAGGTCTTGCGCCGTACTGCGGGTCAAACCCGGTTTCCGCTAAAAACGCTTCTGCTTCAGGCGTAACCAAAAGCGTTATTCCACGCTCTGAAAGCCGCTGAATCACGCTCTTAAGCATCAGCTTGACTATTTCAAGCGTCTGTTCTTTTTCCAGAGAATGAAAAAGAATAATTTCATCCACCCTGTTAAGAAATTCGGGGCGGAAAGTGCGTTTAAGTTCACCGAGCATTATTTCTTTCATTCGCTCATAATCGCTGTGTATTGCGCTATCATCCACACCAAAGCCTAAACGGCCTGCCTTTGAAAGCTTGCCTGCGCCAACGTTTGAGGTCATAATCAGTATTGTGTTTTTAAAATCAACAACTCTGCCTTTGCTGTCTGTAAGACGCCCATCTTCGAGAATCTGCAAGAGCGCGTTAAACACATCAGGGTGCGCTTTTTCTATTTCATCAAAAAGCACAACTGAATATGGCTTCCTGCGAACCTTTTCTGTTAACTGTCCGCCATCGTCATAACCAACATACCCTGGAGGCGAACCTGTAAGCTTTGAAACCGAATGCGCTTCCATATATTCTGACATATCGAGTCTAACCATAGCGTTCTCATCACCAAACATTGTTTCTGCAAGCGCTTTGCTCAATTCAGTCTTACCGACCCCTGTAGGGCCCAAGAAAATATATGAACCAATAGGGCGTTTTGGATCCTTTAAGCCTGCGCGTGCACGCCGAATTGCACGTGCAACTGCAGAAACAGCATCATCCTGCCCTATTACGCGGGTATGCAAAGTATCCTCAAGCCGCAATAAGCGTTCTGCTTCGTCTTCGTTAATTTTTTTAACAGGAATCCCAGTCCAGGAGGCGACAACATGTGCAACATCATCTTCAGTTACAATGCATTTTTGCTCCTTACGGCCATCCTCCCAGCTTTTGCGCAAATCCTCCATTTGTTTTCGAAGGCTTTGCTCCTCATCCCTAACCTTAGCTGCACGCTCATAATTTTGGTTAGTTACAGCTTCTTCTTTTTCTTTTCGCGCGGCTTCTATCTTTGCTTCAAGTTCCTTTAAATCAGGAGGGGACATATACGCCTGCAGGCGCACCTTAGAGGCTGCCTCATCCATGATGTCGATTGCCTTATCAGGCAGGAACCTGTCAGAAATATAGCGGCTGCTCAATTCAACAGCTGCAACTATAGCATCATCAGTAATTCGTGCCTTATGGTGCGCTTCGTAGCGGTCCCTAAGACCAAAGAGTATTTGTTTTGCTTCATCCAATGATGGTTCGCCAACAGTAACAGGTTGAAAGCGCCGTTCAAACGCTGCATCCTTTTCTATATGTTTTCTATACTCATCAAGGGTTGTCGCACCGACAACCTGTATTTCTCCGCGCGCAAGCGCAGGTTTTAAAATATTTGAGGCATCTATTGAACCTTCAGAAGCGCCTGCTCCAACTACGGTATGCAGTTCATCAATAAATAATATTGTTGACTTATTGGACTTAAGTTCATCAATAGCAGATTTAATGCGCTCTTCGAATTCGCCCCTATATTTCGTACCTGCAAGCATCCCGCCAAGGTCGAGCGTTACAACTCGTTTGCCTTTCAACATTTCGGGTATATCGCCTGAAACAATCTTCGAAGCAAGCCCTTCAACAATTGCAGACTTACCGACTCCCGGGTCGCCAATAAGAACAGGGTTGTTCTTTGTCCTCCTGCTTAGAATCTGTATTATACGCGTGATTTCATCCCCGCGCCCAATAACAGGGTCAAGGTCGCCGTCCCTTGCAAGCTGTGTTAAATCCTTGCCGTATTTATCAAGCGTGGGCGTTTCTCTGCCTGAACCTTCTCCATGTATGCCATCCTGCTTAATGCCCGCATCACCCATACTAACTACTACGGCTTTTCTAAGCTCATTAAGGTCAAGACCTAAATCCTGCAGTATTCTGGCTGCTACGCCTTCACGCTCCCTAAGAAGAGCAAGCAGCAAGTGCTCTGTTCCTATATAGCTGTTATTGAGCGTTTTAGCTTCATATAGACTAAGCTCGATTATTTTCTTTGTGCGCGGTGTATATCCAAAACTATCCGTAAACTGATAGTCGCCACGGCCTACCAGCCGCTCAGTCTCTCTTAGAACATCATTAAGAGATGCTCCTGCCTGCGCAAGCGCACGGCCTGCAGGGCTGTCATTGCCATGCATAAGCCCTAAGAGAAGATGTTCTGTTCCGACATAGTTATGCCCAAGCTTCTTTGCTGCCTCCTGCGCCTCTGCGAGCGCTCGTCTTGCACCCTCAGTAAAACGTTCGAATATATTCATGTTAGTTCACCTCTTTTATCGTTTTAAATTGTACCTTTTAAGGCTTCGCGCACTATGTTTGCACGCGCTTCATCGCATTGAGCTTCAGAAAGCTCTAAGCCTGAACGCTTCCTAATTGAAGCGCATTGAACATCCGTAAGTAAACGGTTTAGCAGTTTTTGGGTATCTAGCCCTGAGGTTAACCCTAAACCTGCCCCAAGCTTTAAGTTAGAGATATGTTGCATAGCCTCTTTGGCGTTAAGCTTGCGGGCATATTGCAAAACTCCCTTTGAACGGTAAACAATATCCTCTATTTCAAGCTTGTTCGTTTTATATAATGAGCTGCGTATGCTGCGCTCACGCTCTATTATTCGAAGCGCTATAGTATTCAAGTTGCTGATAATATCTTCCTCAAGCACGCCCAGGGTCATTTGATTGCTGACCTGGAAGATATGGCCATGAGTACCGCTCCCCTCCCCATATAAGCCGCGTACTGCGTAGCCAAGTTTGCTTATAGCCGCCAATAACCCCTCAGTCTGCCCTGCTAAAGAAAGCGCGGGCAAATGCAGCATAACTGAAGCACGCATCCCTGTACCCAGATTAGTAGGGCAAGCTGTCAAATATCCAAGCTCACTCTCAAATGCAAACTGCATTTTCTTGCACAACATATCATCAATTGACGCGCATAAAGAGTCTGCCTGCTCAAGCTGCAGCCCGGGCAACAGACATTGTATCCGAAGATGGTCTTCTTCACCAATAAGAATGGAAATACTCTCATCTTTATTGATGAGCGCAGCACCTTTTGCGCAGCCAGCCAAATCGGGGCTAACGAGATGCCTCTCCACTAACAAGTGGCGTTCCGCTTCCGGCAGTTCCTGCATGCAAAGCAGTAAAAAAGAGTTGTTTGTATTAATTGCTTTATTAACCCTTTGTACAAGCTCAGCAATCTCAGCTTGGGCCATATTCCCCGGAAACGGCAGGTCTTGCAGGTTTCGCGCAAGCCGTACTCTTGAAGTAAGCACTACATCAAGCATATCGTTCATATATTGCTTTCCCCCTCTAAAGCACGCAACCTATCACGCAATTCCGCAGCTCTTTCATAACGTTCCTCTTCAATTGCTTTATGCAATTCTAAACGCAGCCGTTTACCTTCATCCTGTTCTATTTGCGCCTGACTTTCAGGTGTTCGCAGCACTTCGCTTACATCTTTTTGTATACTATCCGGTATGCGGCCAACATGATGCATTTTGCCGCTTTGGGCGCGTTTAATAACTGGAGTCAACCTTTGAGCAAATGTCCTGTAACAAGCAGGACAGCCAAGAAGACCTGTTTTTTGAAAAATCGAATAACTGCAGCCACAACTGCATTGTTGTTCAAGAGTCTTTTCCTCCTCCTCAATATGAAACCCGGATAGGATATCCATAAGCGAAGGCAGGCTGAACTGAACGCCTTTCGCGCACTCAGCGCATAAATAGTGTTCCTTCTTTACTCCGTTTATAATAGTTACGCTATGAACGCTTGCCTCACGGCGTTTGCAGTTTTCGCACAACATAAAAATCCTCCGCTTAAACTAATTGCATAAGCGCAACAAGCATACTCCGCATTACACGCGCCCTTACGTTGTCTTGCTTTTCGCGGGTTGACTGTGCATATCCATCAGCAGCCGCAAGCATTAGCCTTGCTTCGCGCTCTAAAATAATATTCTCTCCAAGCAAGCGCCCTACCATAGCCTGAGCTTCACGCAGCGTCAGCAGGTCGCCAATACGGCAGGCGCTTTCGTACAGAATATCGTCCTTTTCAGTATCTACCCGCATCACTCGGATGTAACCGCCGCCGCCTCTTCGAGAAACAATGATATAACCATGGTCAAGAGTAAACCGGGTAGAAAGCACATAGTTTATCTGCGAGGGCGCACAGGCAAAATACTGCGCAAGCTCATTTCTTTGCAGCGAGACTTCGCTGCTTTGTTCCATAAGCTCCTTTATAAACAATTCGATATTATCCGATAACGCGGACACTTGTTTCACACTCCATTACTGACCTTCTCTGACCTTAACTAATTATAGCATCCTGAACACCAAATTCAACTCGAATTTTGTGACAAGGCTGTGAACTGTTCTGCCAAGTCAAAGCAATGTTTTTGCTTAGCCTATTACCTATGATATAATAATAGCATCTAATTATGCGCCTGCTTGGCGTTAGGAGAACGACCTATGAAGTTACACAATGCAGCCTGTATTTTCATTGCTCTTATTTTTATTTTTACCCTGTCAGGCTGCAGCACAAAAACAGCGCCAGAAGCAGAAACTTTAGCTCCTGGATATCACAAAGCTGCAGATTTAGTTCAAGGCGGCACTTTAAACGAGGTTGGAGATTTGAACGCCAAATCGCTTTCAGTTTCCACAAGTGTGATGGATGGGACTTCTGAAACTGCACTTGAATTTGAATTTATCTCCGGCAGCCGAATGTCAGGCACCCTTGAAGAGGTTGCTGTAAATGGCGTGCCCGAATACTCTGTTTATTCCTTGGAAGAACCTGCCCGTCTTGTAGTCGAATTTGCTGACCTTGCATATTGGGATTACAGACATGGTTTAGAATTGCGCGACCCTTTATTTCGCGGAATTTTTCAGCATGTGTTTAGCGATAACCCCAAGCTAAGCATCTATTTCCAACTTAATCAACCTGTTCTTTTTGCAGTTGAAGAAAACGAGAATACGCTTACATTACGCTTGCGCCCCCAAACTAAAGAGGAACAGACATTTTATTATGTTACTGTAAATGCCTTTATAGAGTACTGCCAAAATCCCGCTTTTGCTGAATTTGATGTAAAACCTACGCTTTCATCGAATTTGCAGGATATACTTCTTATTTCACCTGCGTTTTCTTCCCTTGAAGATGCAGAGACGCACTTAAACAAAGCGCTTTTACAATTCCCCTCCCTGCCCCCTGAACGTTTTAGAGTTGTTTCACTAAAAAGCTCAGATTTGCCTGAATACGACCATTCACTTGATTATTTGAATGCATTTAGTACGCCTGCTGTCCGCCTGCTAAACAAAGAAGAACGGATTTTACCCGTTCTTGTACCTGATGGACTATATCTATGTGATATCCCAAATGGGGAAGGCATTTTATACAGCAGAGAGCTGCCGAGTGAAGGCGAGAAAGGCTTTGAGCAGCTGTGGCTTATGCATAGTAACGGCAGCAAGTCACTTGCTACAGTTTTTGAGTTCGAGGGCATTGACCAGGCACAGTATTCCCCCGATGGGCGCAAGCTTGCAGTGCTTGAACGCGCAAGCAGCGGCTCACACCTTTATGTTTTTGATACGGACACATACGAGCTTTTAAATGACCTTTCGGGAATGGGTTTTGGAAGCAATACTGGCGCCTTCACCTGGAACAGCCTTGGCAATACCATATATGCAATAGCTGGAGATTCCGGAATGCAGCTGCATCAGTTTGATTATTCAATTCCTAACGAGGCAAGCAGGCACAGCGTTGTTGAAGGCAACAGCATGGAAGAAGAATCGCTTGGTTTTTGCAACGGTGAACTGTTTTTTTCACACGCAACAATGGAGCAAGGTTCAACCATTTATCGCATTAAACCTGAAGGCGGGGTTCGCAAACCTTTTGCAAAGGGAAACAGCTTTAGCATCTCAAGTGATGCTCACTATTTAGCCATATTAAACGTTAATGAGGGTATGCAGGATACCTCTGCTTCTGCTGCTTTTATACTTTACGAGCTTCAAACAAATAAAACAACTGTAATAACAAACGATTTTACCCCGTACACTTCATTCTGGTCTCGGAATTGTGAGCAAATCTATTATATCGAAAATCGAATATCACAAGGGGATACGGAGATAAATGAAGAGCAGCAGGCAGAACCGGAAATAATCCCTGAAGCTGAAGCTGACCCTTATCCTTACTCACTTTGGGTTTATGATATTAAAAGTGCTGCCAGC
>JAKJBL010000026.1:12765-19146 GCA_022707005.1 Bacillota bacterium
AACTGCTGGATCTTAGCGCCCCGAATGTCTATCCTTCTAAAGATGACAACATACTATATCTCAACAGATATGAAGCTAACGACACAGGCGCAACAATAAGAGCCACTTACTTGCTTGAGCTCGATGCTTTGACTAGTTAAGGCCTTCAAACGATACTTATTATGAAGGTGTAATATTCTAATTCATTCCGCCTGCTCTTTGCTGTCTTTGCTTCCAAGAGAAGGCGTTTCTTTTGGTTTGGAAAGTGTATTGAAACCCTTTAATCGAGGCAGTATCCAGTATAAAATGATTGCATATAAAGGAATCATTATTGCCTGATTAACAATTCTCAACGGTAAAATAACTGTTAGCGGCAGCCCATAGACAAAAACCATTATAAGCGTATTACAAATAACTGACCCAAATACCTGGCCCGAACCAACCGCAAATAAGAGACGCGGGAGAGTCGGCTTTTGTTTTTTTATAAAGTACAATCCGGGAATCAACCCAAAGAAAACAGCTGCAATTGTAAACCAGGGCACGAACGCTCCGCGCGGAAACAGCAAGGCCTGTAAAAGGTCAGTCAACCCCCCAACCATTCCGCCATATATTGGGCCAAACAGGATGCCCGCAAGAATAACAGGCAGCATTCCAAAGCCTATTTTAATCGAATACACGCCGAGTGGAAATGCAGGTATACTAAGAGCCCCAGAAAGCAATACGCCTGCTGCAACCAGCAACCCGCTTAGCACCAATCTCTTAACACTTGGTCTTTCTTGCATAATAAAAGCGCCTCCTTTTCGGGCGCATATAAAACGCCCTTTTTGGGCGCAAATTCACCGCGCGGGTGACTTGCGCAGCGGACGCGGCGATATGTCTAAGGATATAGTCATCCAATGCTGCAAGGGCAACTTCCCATCCCTTGCCTCACGAGCTAGTTAGCCCATGCATAGCGCCTACTCTGCCTAAAACAAGTATACACATGTTTCTCTTTTATCACAATAGCATAATAGTTGCGCCGAAGTAAAAGCTGCTCGTGTACCATTAAAAAAATGCCCCTGAAAAACAGGGGCATTTGGTGATAATATGGATCTTTACGCTGCAACGTCCTTTTTCTTGCCAATGCTCGTCAGCGCTTTTATGCCCTGAATTGCAAGGATAATTGCAAGTATCGCAAGTACGCCAGCAAAGAACGACTGCAAACCGGCTGTCATCATGTCTACGCCTTCTGCATGTGTCAAGAATGCAGTGATTTGATTCTTGAAGGTAATTATAAGAGAGGTAAGCGTAGCAATGAGCATGAAGGCCATAGGAATGTAGAACATGAAGTTCTTCTTGCCAATGCGGCCAAGCCATACGCATACTGCCAACAGTGACAGCCCAGCAAGCAGCTGGTTGGCTGCACCAAACAGCGGCCAAATCTTGCTCCAGCCGCCAATAGCGAGAAGAATGCCCAGGCCAACGGTTATTGTCGTAGACACATATGGGTTTACAACGAACTTGCGAATGCCTGTAAGCGCCTTTACATCCTCGCCTTCATTAACGAAGAACTCCTGGAGCATAAAGCGGCCCATACGTGCTGCAGTATCCAAAGATGTCAATGCAAAAGCTGAGACAGCAAGCGTTATCAAGGTAAAGATAACGTTCTGGGTTGCAGTGCTTGCGCCTATTGCAGCAAAGAAGCCAGCAATACCTGTTGCAAAGGTTACAGGCGGTGTACCTTGCTGACCGCCCAAAGAAGCTACAGCAATTAAGGCAAGAATCGCGAGCAGACACTCAATAAGCATGCCGCCGTAGCCAATAACCTTAGCGTCTGTTTCTTTATCAATTTGCTTGGAGCTTGTTCCTGACGATACCAATGAGTGGAATCCGGAAATTGCGCCACAGGCAACTGTAATGAAGAGCACCGGGAAGAGTGTTGCAGTCTTCTCTGCGACAACAGGTGCAATGTTCATTGTCGGGTTTGCAAATATTACGCCGACTGCAGCAAGGAGCATCATTGCATAAAGCAGGAAGCTGTTGAGGTAGTCACGCGGCTGGAGCAGTATCCATACCGGCGCAACACAGGCAACCCAAATGTATACGGCAATAAAGCCGAGCCAGAAGTTCGGAGATACACCGACTATTGGGAATTCCAGGCCTACCCATACGCATGCGGCAAGCAGAATAACGCCAATTATGGAGCTCCAAAGGAGGCTCGTGTTTTTGCGGTATACAAAGAAACCAAAAGCAATAGCGAGCACGATAAACAGCAGTGAAGCGGTTGCTACCGAACCATTAGCCGTGCTGGCAGCAGGGTCAGCTACTACAAATGTGCCTTGAACAATTGACGCAAATGCGGCAATAACCAAAAGAAGTGTGAGCCAGGCAAACACTAAGAACAAACGCTTCCCTGTTCTGCCGATATTCACGTCGATAACTTCGCCAATGGATTTGCCGCCATGACGAATTGATGCATACAATGAACCAAAGTCATGTACCGCACCAAAGAACACGCCGCCAATCAATACCCAAAGCATAACCGGCAGCCATCCGAATACAGATGCCTGTATAGGTCCGTTAATCGGTCCTGCACCAGCAATTGATGCAAAGTGGTGTCCCAAAAGAACAGGCGCCTTGCAGGGGCAGTAGTCTACGCCGTCGTTCATCGTATGAGCCGGCGTCTTTTTGTCTGCGTCTATTCCCCATACCTTAGCAAGATACTTGCCATAAGTAAAATAGGCGCCTAACAACACGACTGCTGAAATAAGTAGTACAACAAGGGAACTCAATGACTTCAACCACCTTTCAATAAAGATAAAAAGTCCGGCCTATCGGCCTATGCTCAACAAGGCTAATTCGCCTCAAGAACATCACTAGGTAAGCGCATGCTCAAGAACTTTTCTCAGTTCCTTGCCTCGTGAATTTGTGAAGATACTGCCACTTTTTATATCCAGTACAGCTATGCGGACTGTGCTGTAGCCATGCAGGCTGAATTTGTAATTTTTGGTATAGCGCAGTTTGCGGATATCGCCTGTAATTTGGTTATCAAGCTCATCGCACAACAGAATTAGCGTGATATATGAATACATATGCTCGCTGTGCGGAACAACATAATCCCTTTCAGCGTTTATTATCAGGTTTCTTTCCGTTTCCCACGTTGTTTTGTCTAAATACGGAATATGTACGAAGAAAACATGCTCGTCTATTTCCGTGGCATATAGCTGCGCTTTTTTTGAAAGCATGTACCTTTCGGTCCGCTGTCTGTAATGAGCATAAGCAGGTATTTCTTTGTTTCCATAAATATGGGGCTGTTCTATATCAAAATAGCCTTCATACTGCGCTATAAGCTTGCTCAAGATTTCGTGGGGCTGAGCCATGCAGCTCTCCTTTTAATAAAACATTAAACATAATAATTTAGCAATGGGTAACTTCATTGCTCTATGACATGCTTAGTATACAACAATACTTGTGGTTTGAAAAGTGTCATTTTTGTGTTTTATGACACAATTACATAAAGGCATAATAACAGGTTATACTAAAAGAACAGAAACACAAAAGAATCTTCGCTGTTGGCAGACTTAAAATTAGGTATAGAGCAAATGGTCTATTTCTTTGTTTTTGGCTTAAACAACAAAGCATTCAAATAACCGAAAAAGACTGCTGCGGCTATTCCGCCTGCAGTTGATTTTATACCGCCTGTGAACGCGCCTAGCACCCCATCCTCTTTAGCTGCTTTAATAGCTCCTTTTGCAAGCGAATAGCCAAAGCCTGTTAAAGGCACTGTTGCTCCTGCCCCACCTAAATCAACAAGCGGCTTATATAAACCGAGGGCAGTTAAAAAGACCCCCAATGTAACAAAAAGCACAAGTATTCGCGCGGGTGTTAACTTAGTGAGGCTAATTAGCAGTTGTCCTATTACACAAATCCCGCCGCCAATTATGAACGACAGAAATAGCTTCATCCAATCCATTTAATTATCCCTTTCCAGAACCACAGCATGCGCAATTCCGGGGATTGTCTCACCCTGAAGGCTTGCCTGAGGGCTCATCAAAGCACCGGTAGCCATAAATAGTATTTTGCTCCATGTTTCCGTTTCCAGGAGTTTTAACAAATGGGAGCTTAAAACAACAGCAGAACAGCCGCAGCCGCTGCCGCCACAGTCAACATCTTGGTTTGGGCCAAACACAAGGTTGCCGCAGTCAATATGGTTCTTCGAAATTTTTATTCCTTCATCCAAACATAGTTCAATAAGCATTTCAGATCCAAAACGGCCTAAATCACCGGTTACAATTGCATCATAATAATCTGCAGCCCTGTGTGTATCCGCAAGATGCGTCTTAATTGTGTTGCAGGCTGCAGGCGCCATTGCTGCACCCATATTTGAAGCATCCGTAATGCCCATATCAACAACTTTCCCCATTGTTCCGCAGGTAATATGTATTTTTGTAAATATCTCTGAACCGTATCCTGAGGCTGCTTGCTCGTTTGAAAGAATAACCGCCCCAACACCAGTAACTGTACGCTGTGCTGTCGGGGGATTGGTTGTACCCATTTCCAACGGATACCTGTATTGCCTTTCGGCTGTGGAAAAGTGGCTTGATGCAGCACAGGCAGCGCGCTCCACAAAACAGCCATCGATTAGCATACTGCCTATCAGAAGCGATTCCGCCATAGTTGAACACGCACTGTAAAGACCTAGAAAAGGGATTCCCAGCTCTCTTGCAGCATAGTTTGCAACGACTATTTGGTTGAGGAGATCCCCGCCTAAAAGACATTGAAGACTGTCCGTGCTCCAGCCAAGCTTGCTTAGCGCAAGTTTAACTGCTGTTACGAACATTTTACATTCAGCTTTCTCCCAGCTGCTCTCCCCCCAGGTATCGTCTTCAAGTATAAGGTCGTATGCCGCAGCAAGTGGACCCTTTCCTTCCATATCACCAACTATACTTGCAGAGCTTATAACACGCGGTGGTGTTTCAAAAAAAACAGTCCGCTCGCCCTGCCGCTTTGTTTGTGCCATGCTGTTCCTCCAAGTTAATTATGGAAATATCAGAGCTAAAAGCCCTACAAGAATTGAGCTGCTAATACCATATACCAGAACAGGTCCTGCAAGGCTGAACAGCTTTGCTCCTACGCCCATTACATACCCTTCGGGCTTATGCTCCATTGCAGGCGCAACAATTGAATTAGCAAACCCCGTTATGGGAACAACAGAACCTGCGCCGGCAAAACTTCCGATTTTATCGTAGATACCGATTCCTGTTAGCGTCGCACCCAAAAACACCATTACTATCGCAGTAAAAGCTGCCACATCCTCTTCGCTCAAATTAAGAGCAGAAGTCCCAATAAACTGAACAACCTGACCAATAGAACAGATTAACCCCCCAACAAGAAATGCTTTAAAACACATTAGGACAGTTTTGCTCTTAGGCGAACGCTGTTTTACGAGTTCTCGGTAGTCCCTGCCTTTTTGTTGGTTCACAGTTTCCTCCTGCTGACTTAACGAATTATTCTTTTGCATCTTCTGCTTCACCATGTGCCTGGCGAAGTCTTTCTGTATATGGGCGATACCGCTGCTCACGTTCTCCAGGGCCGAGGCTCCCCGCGTTTCCATGGACATCCGGTGCAGGGAGAGCTGAATAATCACTCATAAATCCCTCCTGGTATATGCAAAAAGGCATCTCGGATACTCTTCATCACAAAATCCGCCCCTTTGTATACGCCTTCTCCTTTCCCAAAAAATATAAATAAACATATAAGCAATACCGCTAACAAGAACATCGCGGCCAGTATGAAAATCCAAATTCGTTTTCTTACCATGAACAAACCTCCCCCGCTTTTCGGCATTGATAATATAATGTGCAAAACAGAGCTTTTTAACCAAAACTCAAAACAGGTTTTTCAAGCATAAAAAAGCGCCCTCATGGGCGCCTATAAAACCAGTTATTCTATTGTTCTAAATCCCGGTTACGTAAAAAGCTCGGTACATCAAGATTCGCATGTTTATCTCTTGGGACATAACTCCTCTGTGCCGGGTCTTGCTCATCTTCCTGCCGGCGCGGAGGCGGCACAACAGGCTGCCGCTGGGGCTGCCAGGGCATTTGCGGCTCTTTTGGTACAACGCCGCTCAAAGGCTCACGTACTTCACGCACAGTCAGCCTTGGCCGCCCGGACTGTGGCGCTTCTTTTGCAGCACCGGAATTTTCAAAACCAGTCGCAATTACAGTAATCCTCAGACTATCGCCCATTTCATCATCGATGCCTGCACCCCAAATTATATTTGCATCCGGGTCTGCAGTAGCCTGTATAAGCTCTGCTGCTTCGTTAACCTCAAGCAACCCTAAATCAGACCCGCCGGTTATATTCATGAGCACTCCCTTTGCGCCGCTAATTGTTGTTTCAAGCAAGGGGCTCTCAACCGCC
>JAKJBL010000027.1 GCA_022707005.1 Bacillota bacterium
TAGCCTCCCGCAATACGTATGCCGGGCATAATCTGGTCCTCTTTAAGCATCATAAGGCGAGGGAGCATAGTATCCCACCCGCCGCAGTTATAGGCATACATAGCGCCTTCCGGGTTAAGCGTATACCTTGCCATGGTTATGGGTGTTGCAATTTCGATTTCTTCGATATAAGGCATTAAACTTACGCCAACGTTCTTTTCAAAGTCAGTTATTATGCGGGTTGCAACTTCGCGCTTTTTAGCGACATATTCTTTCGGGTCGAGGCTGCCCAAATATCCTCGTTATACAAAGTTGTAAAACTCATTATGCATGTGCCCTCCGGCGATGCATCCGGGATTGCGCAGTTTAGGCAAATGCTTGCCTGAATTGGGTGTTCATTAAAACGCTTTGCATTTACTGTTTCTTTTGCTGTATCCATTGTGCCATAAATAAAATAGCTGTAACTTGTTAGGCCAAGTTCCTTTGCGCTTTTGTTAAGCCCGAGATACACAACGAATCCGCGCGCGCCTATGCGCCTTGCGTTTACAGCGCGCTTTTGCTGCTCAGGCACATCTATATCATCCATTAAATCACCATAAACTGAGTGAGGTGAACAGCAGGCGATTATATGGGAAGTTTTAATTTCGCCGCGGGATGTTCTTAAGCCAACAACCTTGCCTTCGTTTATTAGAATTTTTTCGGCTTTTGTGTTGTACCAGATTTCGCCACCGAGCTCACGAATGCGCTTATCCATAGCAAGAGAGAGCTCATGTGAGCGCATACGCGGAATCCGACCTCCACGCAAAAGGTATTTATAGAGCATAGCCGCAAAAAGCGTAAAATTAAGCTCATTGGTTGCTATGCCTAAATAACACCAATATGCGCAGAGAATCTTTTGCGCCTGCTTTGGCATACGCAGGGCATCAAGAACAGTATCAACACTATATCCCCCGCACTTAAGGAAGTTTGCATGCTCCTTCATGAGCACTTTAGAATCCGCCTTGCCCCCGGAAGCACCGATATAAGCAAGCGCAGCCATAACATCCTCACAAAGTGAGATAAAGCGTTCAACAGAACTACGGCTTCCCTGAACCTGCTTTTCCATTTCATCGGTAAACTCTTCAATACCAAATGGCATAACAACATCTATATTATTTTTGCCCTCTTCAAAAGTAATAAGCCTGTATGCCTCAGGTATGTTCACCCAATCAATGTCAACGCCAAATGTGTGTTCTATAAGCTTACGCAAATCGCCAGGGTTCTCAGCAGGACCTACATCGCAGGGCATGTGAAGCGACGGCTCAAATTCAAAGCGTCCGCGTACAAAGCTTGTGGCAAAGCCCCCGGGTAAATTGTGCTGCTCTATAAGCAGCGCCTTTTTCCCTGCCTTAGCCATTGCAGCAGCAGCTGAGAGCCCTCCGTTTCCTGCGCCGATAATGACCGCATCGTAAATATGCTCCAAGAATAAAACACCTCTTTTCACTTTTAATTAAATTCGGGACAGTCTATAAAACAAAAATGTATTGTGGCTTAGCCACTAACCAGATGATAACCCGCAACATGCCTTATTGCAAGCATTATATTAAAATACATATTGCGAAATACTTAGATTATATAGTATAGTTAATTATCAAAATCTTAAGCCTTGTATTTACCGCAGGCTTAATGGAGTATTTCGCTTTGCAAAAGTTTGAACCCAAAAGTATAAGAACCCAAGTCGCAATGGAAATTGAAAATCGCATCTTTTCAGGCGACTTAAAAGTCGGCGAACGGCTACCCTCCGAAAGAGAGCTTGCTCATGAGCTTGGGGTTAGCAGAAGCCTTGTAAACCTTGCAATTCTTGACCTTGAAAGCATTGGCTTTCTAAAAACCATACCCCGACAAGGCACATTTGTCGCGGATTATAAAAACGAAGGCACGCCCCAAATGCTGCTTTCGCTTATGGTAAACGGCGTATCCAACAACACTGCTGTTGAACTCTTTACAAGCCTAATGGAAACAAGAATTCTGCTTGAAAACGAGTGCGCAAAGCGCGCAGCAGAAAATGCAACAGACTCTGACCTTGAGCTGCTTTCAAATCTGCTTGAACAAATGCGCGCTGCAAAAGAGCCTGCGCAGTTTTCGGAAGCAAACTTCCGGTTTCATCGGGCGCTTATGGCAGCCTCAGGCAATATAGTATATGCAATGATTTTCCAATCCTTTGAGCTTGTCATACGCTATTATGTTTCAAAGTATTTTACTTCAACTTCACGAATGCGCGTTTCCGTATCCCAACACGAAAACCTGCTTAAAGCGCTTGTGGAGCATGATGCATCAAAGGCTTCAGAAGCAGTGCAAATTATCATGCACGAAGGCATAACGCGCTTAAATGAGCTATTTGGCAAAAAGCGCACGCAGCGCTCTTAGCAATTTACATACCTGCAAGCGAAAATAGGCTTAAGCCATAATACATGCTGCACTAACAGCATACCTGTTTCTTAACATCCCCTTAAAGCATTATTTTAATGGAGGAACAATTTATGAAACGCAGAGTAAACCTGCCCCTGCTTACATGGATACTATTGCTTGCGCTTATGTTTGGTTCAATGTCGCTTGCAGGCGCAATGCAATCTGACTTTGGAAATGTTGAAGTAACACAGGGCACATTTAACGACAATGGCATCCAAACAACATATAAACTCTATAGACCGGTTTTAGCAACTGAGGCGAACCCTGCGCCTGCAGTCCTTCTAATGCATGGCTACCAAAACGATAAGGATACTTCAGCTCCTTATGCGCTTGAGCTTGCGCGCAGAGGCATTGTCGCGCTATCTGTTGATGCTTACGGCCACGGCGGCAGCTCAGAGGGTATGCTTTTACGCGGCTACACAAAGCACAAGCTCCCAAATTGGGAGGGCGCAATAGGCGGGCCAAAACACTTCCTGCTCATGATGAACTTCAATACTTGCGATTTCTTTACAAACCTTATCGATGTACCCGGGGATACGCTTGGTGACACTTCTATGGGCGGCAGAGCAATGTACGCCTATTTGCGCTCGCTTCCCTTCGTAAAAAATGATGATGTCGGGATAGCAGGGCATTCGATGGGTACATGGTCGTCATGGAGCGTTGCTGCAGAGTACCCTGAACATAAGGCAATAGTGCTTCAATGCGGGGAGCTCTTCCCAAAATCATACTATGACAGCGAAAAGATACCATTTAACAATGTGCTCCTTCTTCAGGCAAGATACGAAGAATTTTCGTGCTTTTTGGATTATACAAAAGCAGTGCCTGATGCGCTTGTTAACACAAAACTTCGCTATGAGGAGTTTGCAAACCAAAGCGCGCCTATTGAATGGGGCAAAACATACGGTGCATTTGAAGATGGCAGCGCAAGGCGCATGGAGCTTATTCGAAATGCAAACCACAGGCTTGTAACAATTAACAAAACTGCTATTGCAGCAGCTATGGATTGGTTCACGAGCGCGTTTAATATAACTCCAAGCATTCCTTCGCACAATCAAAATGCGCTCCTGCTTGAAACGCTCAAATTCATAGGCCTGCTTTGTGCGCTATTGTCTACCTTACCTCTTTTGCTGCTGCTTTTAAAAACAAAGTACTTTAGTGTATGTGCACAGCGAATGCCTGTGTGCGAAACTCTAATCGAACCAAACCGAAAATGGTGGAAAAGGGCGCTTGTTGCAATACTTATAAGCGGCCTTACATATCCATTTATTACGCAGCTTGGGCATGGGCTTGTACCTTTCCCTGAAAGCATTTTCCGCATGACAATCGGAAACGGCATCTTCACATGGTTTTTGCTGCTGCTTATAATAGTAGGTCTTATGCTTATACGCTGGTATAAACACGGCAAGGGCAAAAAGGCAGGCGCAACGCTTTACTGCTTAGGGCTTGCAAATGAAGATGCGCCAACTAAGCTGCCCCTTTTAATAATAGGCAAATCAATGCTGCTTGCAGTAATACTTGCTTTTAGCGTATACATTTACGCGGAGGTGTTTATGCGGCTTTTCGCAATAGATTTCCGCTTTGTATGGCCGCTTTTAAAACCCTTTACAGGAGAACGCTTTTTGCAGTTTTTAATTTATCTGCCTATATACTTTGCATACTTCCTTGTTGCAGGCGGAATAAGGCTATATGGGCAAATGCGCCAGAAGGAGCTTAAGAATAATGCGGCAACTCAGTTGTGCTGGTGGCTAAAAAGCAGCCTTGTTATGGTAGGCGGGCTTATACTTATATGCCTTATAGAATACATACCCTATTTCATGGGCATAGGCCCTGGTATGGATTTGCTCTTTACATCAACATTCGGCGGGCCGTTTATTTCGTACTTAATTGTGATTATTCCGCAATTTATGATGCTCTTCTTCCTCGCTACCTATGTTTTTAGAAAAACAGGGTATGTTTATATTGGGTCAGCCTTAGTTGCAATTTTAGGTGCATGGGCAGTTGCAGGCGGCTCAAGCATACTTTAGCTGGAGGTTGTATGCGCATTTCTATTCCGTATCATAATGGCTTTTTGCATGCAGAGCTTGACGAGGCGCTTGTTGAAGCTGTAATAACGCCAAAAACTGTTGAGCCGATGCAAAGCCCTAAAGCGCTTGTTAAGACATCGCTCGAAAACCCAATTTGCTCTAAGCGGCTTTGTGAGAAAGCAAAAGGCAAACATAAAATTACTCTTATTACATGCGACCACACACGCGCAATGCCAAGCAAAGTTACGCTGCCCTTAATTTTAGATGAACTTAGAAAAGGGAATCCTGAGGCAGAAATAACAATCCTCGTTGCAACAGGCCTTCACAGGCCTACTACTAGCGAAGAACTGTATAATATGTTCGGTGCGGAAATAGTCCAAACCGAAAATATTATTGTAAGCGATGCGTATGATGAAGCAGCATTCGTTGATTTTGGCAGGCTCCCTTCAGGCGCGCCTTTTGAGCTGCATAAAGCAGCTGCAGAGTGTGATTTATTGATAAGCGAGGGCTTTATAGAGCCGCACTTTTTTGCGGGCTATTCGGGCGGGCGCAAAAGCGTACTCCCCGGGGTATGCTCGCTTAACACAATTAAACACAACCATGCCTACACCCACATTGCTGATAAAAAGGCGGCAACAGGAGTACTCAAAGGCAACCCGCTCCATGAGGATATGCTTACAGCAGCAAAAAGAGCAAAGCTTGAGTTCATACTCAATGTTACGCTCGACTCAAACAAACGTATTACAGCCGCGTTTTCAGGCGAATTTGAAAAGGCACATGAAGCAGGCGTCAGCTGCCTTATAGAGAGCAGCCGCTGCCCGCTTATACCTGCTGACATCGTAATAACAGGAAACGGCGGCTACCCGCTTGACCAAAACCTCTATCAAACTGCAAAAGCAGCTTCTACAGCAGCTTTGTACACAAAAAAAGACGGCGTAATAATCCTTTGCGCTGCCTGTAAGGATGGCCTTGGAGGTGAGCAGTTTGCTAAAGTAATGTCACTTGGTACACCGGATTATATTTTAAGCACACTCTCAAAACTTGCTCCTGAAGATACTATTCTCGAACAATGGAACGCTCAAATATACGCTCAGGTGCTAAAGGAGCATACACTCATACTCGTTACAGATATGCTTGATTATGACCTTTTATTAAAAATGAACATTACCCCCGCAGCTTCGATTTCGGATGCGCTTAAGCTTGCACGAAAGCTTAAAGGCGAAGATGCCCGCATAGTGATACTTCCTGACGGAGTTGCAGTTATACCGGATAATGCTTGAAAATTTAGCTTTAAGTTTATCTGTTAAAAATATAATTTGAGCCTGTGAGGAACACAAAATGCCTATGTGGAGTCCATGGCGCGGGTGCATAAAGTGCAGTGAGGGCTGCAGGTTCTGCTATGTTCATAAGGGCGATGAAAAACGTGGAGCAACAACTGAAGAAATCACAAAAACCAAGCAGTTTTATTTTCCTGTTGATAAAGACAAAGCAGGCAGCTATAAAATGAAGGCAGGCAAAGTCTATGTCTGCTTCCAAAGTGATTTTTTAATAGAGCAGGCTGATATATGGCGCTCCGACTGCTGGGAAATGATGCGCGAAAGGTCTGACTGCGGCTTTATATTTTTAACAAAACGAATTGAAAGGCTTGAAAGCTGCCTCCCGCCTGACTGGAGCGAGGGCTATCCTAATGTGACAGTAGGCTGTTCCGTTGAAAACCAGGAGGCTGTAAATGCAAGGCTCCCAGTTTTAGCTAAGCTTCCTGTAAAACACAGAAACATTATTCTGCAGCCGCTTATTGGCGAGGTGAGTATTGAGCAGTATTTGTCTTGTTCAGAGCTTGTTGTTGTTGGCGGCGAATACGGGAAAAACGCAAGGCCGCTCCACTTTGAGTGGGTGCTAAGCATTCGCGAGCAATGCATAAATGCAAAGGTTGCGTTCGAGTTTCGACAATGTGCAACGCATTTTATTAAAGACGGCAAAGCGTACACGCTTAATTACAACCAACTTAGCGCCCAGGCAAAAGCAGCAGGGCTTGACTACAGGCCATAGGCAATTCGGGGCAGTCAGGGCGGCAAAAAGAGCTTGCATTTTTATATATGCTTTAGTATAATTGTGCATGCTGCAAAGGGGCATCTGGGTGTGGCGCAGTTTGGTAGCGTGCTTGAATGGGGTTCAAGAGGCCGAAGGTTCGAATCCTTTCACCCAGACCACAAAAGCTCTAAATCACTAAGGTTTAGGGCTTTTGCTTTAAGCGGCGAACAGCTTGTTGCTTTAGCAGATTTTCAAAACTCTTGTGCGGACGGGCAGCAGCATTAACGGAAAGCGGCAGATATGGGCGCGGGTTTACTTCTTATACCTTTAATACTTATTAGATACGGCCTTTTAAGCCTGTTGAACAGTAATGCGCTAAAACGCGCAGCCTTCTTTGCCCCGCTTGAAGCGAATGAAAAGCCTGCCTTATGGCTTTATCAAGGCTCAAACCTTTTTCTGCTTGTTTATTTGTGCTTTCTTACAATTACAGCTAAACCGGTCTTGCTTTATGCAGGTCTGTTTGTATATTGGTTGGGCATTGCTCTTTGCCTTTGGTCAGTCTTAAGCTTTTCAAAACCGCTTGAGTCAGGAATAAATACAAACGGCTTTTATCGGTTCTCCCGCAACCCGATGTATTTAGCATACTTTTTTTATTATTTAGGCTGCGTTCTGCTTACACAATCATTGGTTCTGCTTGTGTTTTTAATGATATTTCAAATATCCGCACATTGGATTATTCTTTCTGAAGAACGCTGGTGCATAAAGGCATTCGGCCACGAGTACATAAATTACATGAAGAAGGTAAGGCGCTATATTTAGAGCCTGCTCAAGTAAGGCATTACTGCTGTATGTTTCTTTATGTTAGAGCTGTGCTATGGTCAAGCCCGGTTTCCATAGATTCCTTTAGGAGCTTTTCTATTTTTTCTTTAGGCATAGGATGATAATAATAAAACCCCTGCGCTTCATCGCACATTTTCTTATTTAAAAATTCAAGCTGAGGCTTAGTTTCAACGCCTTCTGCAAGCACCTCGAGCCCAAGCCCTTTTGCAAGGCTTATAATTACTTTTGTTATTGCCTGATCCTTCTCGCTCCCCTTAATTCCCTGAATAAAGTGCATATCGATTTTTATTCTGTCAATAGGCAGCTGCTTGAGCCTGTTAAGCGAAGAATATTCCGTACCAAAGTCATCAATTGAAATTGTCGTGCCAAGCTGTTTTAACTCATTTAAAATGCTAAGAATATTATCCGCCTCTTTAGTAGCTACGCTTTCTGTTATTTCAAGCTCAAGATATTCAGGGCTAAGCCCGGCTTCGTTTAGAATTCTTTCTACATTTTTTGCAAACTTTGGGTTATGCAGCTGTACGATTGAAAGGTTGACAGCCATTCTTATACAGGGCAGCCCCATATCCTGCCAGGCTTTATTCTGCTTGACTGCTTTTTCAAATGCCCATCCTGCGCTTTGCGCCTTAACATCCATAAAAACGCTATGCTAAGAAGCACATAAGAAATGTAGTGAATGTTAAAAAACATATCCAGATTGCTTTGAACGCCGAGATTTATCCAGCCGAACCTTGCTCTTGTTAAATTGTACTGCGTCTTAGCAAAATCCAACAGACAATAGCCGAATACATTGATTACAGCAGGCAGGTATATAAGGCTGCATAAGGGGAGGGGCTTTTGCGCGCATTTTCTGCCGGAAAGCAGCAGCACGAAATGAAGCAGAATGCAATATACCGAACCCCAGCCAAAAGCGGAAATTCTTCGCCACCTAAGGCAAATTGCATGCGTGGGCGCTGTATTTGCCATTGCAAACCCAAGCGACCAAATGCAAAGGGCTACGCATAAGGCGAAAAATACCCTGTTCAAAGTTCCCTTTGGGTCTATATGAATTATATACACACCAAAGAATAAGTAGATTGCAAACGCTCCAAAGAATAAAAGTGAAAATACAAGCGCCCCATATTCCATTGTCCTGCCTTTCTGCTGCCAATGCCATAAAGAATCTGCAGACTTTAATGACAAGTGTTCAGATAGAATAATTCATTCTCAGTGCCTGCTTAAATCTACGGCTTAATACTTGCCAAAGGTTAAGCCTTTTTCTGCGCCGCCTTTTTCTGTTCCTGTTCGTTTGCTTCTTTAATTGCTGCGTACTCTGCTTCATTTGCGAGCTTGAGCTTTACAGCCTCTTCGTTTAGTGCCGCTGCCTGAGCTGCCATTTCCTCGCTTGTTGCGGAGTTTTCTTCGGCTGTTGCAGCATTGGTCTCTACAACAGCAGAAACCTGGCTCAGCCCCTCTTTAATTTGTTCTATTGCGGCTTCCTGCTCTAAAGACGCCTGTTCAACCTTTATGAAGCTTTCTGCGACTTTTGCTGTATCCTCGCCAACGCTCTCAAGAATCCTTGCCGTTTTAGCAGAAATTTTTGTGCCTTTTGCTACTGTTGCAACTGAGTTTTGTATAAGCTCCCCTGTTTGCTTGGCTGCCTGCGCTGATTTTGCTGCAAGGTTTCTTACTTCATCCGCAACTACCGCAAACCCCTTGCCTGCGCTGCCTGCGCGTGCTGCCTCAATTGCTGCGTTAAGCGCAAGGATATTCGTTTGAAACGCTATATCCTCAATAACCTTTGAAATGTTTGCAATTTGATTTGATGCCTCGCCTACTTCAGCCATTGCCTGGTTAAGTTCTATCATATGCTCGTTTCCTGCCTGCACCCTTTTGCCCACCTGCTCAACAAACAAAGTTGCATCCTTAATGATTGAGGAGTTCTCCTGCGCCTGCTCAGCTATTCTTGCTGCTGAGACAGTCAGTTCTTCTATTGAGGAAGCCTGTTCGCTTGAGCCTGCAGCAAGCGCCTGTGCGCCGCTTGAAACCTGTGCAGAGCTTGCGCCCACCTGTTCTGACGCCGTTCTTATTAAACGGATTGTTCTGTTAAGCGAAAAGACAAGTTCAAGTATCGAAGCCTTAATCGGCGCAAAATCCCCAGGGTAGTCCATTTCGACATTTATCCGCAAGTCGCCGTTATATGCAAGCTTAGAGAACTTCTCAATAATATCCGCAAGTACTGTTTGCTGCATTGCATTCGCTTTTTGTATGAAAGCCGCAAGCCTGCCAAGCTCATCTTTACTTTCATATTTTATTTCGCAGTTGAGGTTGCCCTTTGAAATTTCTTCATAAGCGCCTGCTATTTCTTTTATTGGGTTCATAATTGATTTGCGCGTTATAATTATTACAACTGCAGCAAGCACAGCTGACATAGCAGCGCACGCAATCAATATCCCCCAAGCAAACATAACTGAGGTTCTTGCCTCGGCTTTTTGCGCTATTGCGTAATTATGCTCAGCGTCGCTAAGCGCAATAAAACCTTCGGTGATTTTGTCAAGCGCAGGCAGATACTCATCTGTATAAACAACCTTTGCAATGCCCCTGTTCTTATCTGAAGGAATTTTCAAAAGCTCCGCAATCTTCTGCCTAACGCCGCCTGCAGATGCAATCATGACTCCAAGCTCTGTAAACTCATTTGCGTGGCTTTCATCGCGCTGGTTAGCCTCATATCTTTGCAGAGTTTCTCTTACTGTTAGACCATCCTGCTCAGCAAGTTTGAAAAGAGTTTCTGCTTTGTATGCGTCTGTTTCTATCAACGCCTGCGCAACATGGCGCATTGCTGCCTCCATGCTGTTTCGAATAGTCCAAACGTCTATGTTGTTTGGGACTGTATACTGTGAGTAAGCGCCTATTTGCGCATCTACTGCGCTGATGCTGTAAATCGACATCCCTGTCGAAAGGAGCATCATTACGAGAATTATGCCATAGCCGACAATGAGTTTTTTGCTGATAGAAAGGTCTTTCATAAGTTTCCCCCCCACTTCACCTTTCGCTGATGTTATGCGCCATTTCCTGGTTCTGTTCGTTTTACAAGCCTGAGCTTTTCAAGCACTTCAAGGAGCTTCTCTGTATCAATTGGTTTAGTTGCATACGCTTCGCAGCCGAATTCAAACGCAGTCTGCACTATCTGGGCTTCAGCAAGCGCAGTAATCATAATAATCTTCGCTCTGTCCTCTTCTTTTACCTCATACTGTTCTTCAAGCTCTCTTATTGCCTTTAGAGCCTTTACGCCATCTGCCTTAGGCATCATAATATCAAGGCAAATAAGTTTATAAGGGTCGTTTTCCTTAAGCGCCATTAAGAACGCATCTAAAGTTTCTACGCCGTCAACAACAATATCGCATTCCCCGTATTTGCTTAGCAGCCTGTTGAGAAAGCTCCTGCTGACAAAATCATCTTCAGCTATTAAAATCCTCATTTTCATCCTCCTTAAATCGGGCGTTGACTTCCTTCGCAATGCTTAGGCAAAGGTTGAACGCATCAACAAACCTGCCCTTGCGGCTTAGCAGCTCCGCCTTAAAAGCCTTTTCGCCAAGCAAAAGCTCCCCTGCTCCAAGCGCTGCAATTTTAAGCCTGTGCGCAGTTTCTTCTATGTGCGAAAAGTCCGTACCTTTTAAAGCCTCTACACTTTCAGCAAGCGACAAAAGCGCCTCAAGCGTTCCCTCGCTTGCTGTATTTGCCTGCATTTTGGGCTTGGCGTACAGTTCGCAGTTTGAGTTGAAATGTATTCCGCCCCCTTCATCCTGACCGGGGCTCTCAAGAATAACGATTTGTTCCTGTTTTCTAAAAATTCCAAGTTCCCCGCTGTCAGTTAAAATTGAGGGCTGCGCCTTATTAAGCTGCTCCTTCTCATTTAGAGGCTTTTTGCAGTCATATTGAAATTCGATTTTCAGCTTGAATGTGCTGCCCTTGCCTATTGCACTTTCTGCCTTTATTGAGCCGCCCATGAGTTCAACAAGCTGCTTGCTTATTGCAAGCCCAAGACCCGCTCCGCTGTGCCTGCGCGTACTTGAGCCGTCCGCCTGGCTAAACCTCTTGAAAAGCAAATCCATCTTCTCTTTAGAAATGCCTATGCCTGTATCAGAAATTACAAACTCTACATCTGCTGCAGTTTTGCTTAAGCCTGCACAGGTGAGGGCAACGCTGACTTCGCCGCTATCCGTAAATTTTATTGCATTGCCTAAAAGGTTGTTGAGCACCTGGCGCAGGCGGTCCGGGTCGCCTTTTAAAACCCGCGGAATATTCGGGTCAAGGCTTGCTTTGAAGCTAAGCCCCTTTTGCAGAGCCAATGCTTCGTGCATCTTAAAGAGCTCGTCCATAAGAAGCGCAAAATCAAACGGAATGTTCGAAAGCGTGACAGAGCCTGATTCTATCCTCGAAAAGTCAAGTATATTGCCAATAACCTTTAAAAGAGTATCAGCGCTCATTTTTGCAAGGCGGATGTATTCGACCTGCTCATCGTTTAAGCCGCTGTTTATCAGCAGTTCCATCATCCCTATAATGCCGTTTAAAGGAGTGCGGATTTCGTGGCTCATATTTGCGATGAACTCGCTTTTTATTCTGTTTGCTGACGCGGATTCATCGCGGCTTTTCTGCAGGGCGTTTTCATATTCCTTTTGCTCGGTTATGTCTTCTACTGCGACAACCGCCTGCTCAATAAGCCCGTTCATAGGAATGAAGCTTAGTTTAAGCCAAAGATCTTTCGGGGTTTTGTCAAATATAAATGTGCGCTGCACAATGAGGTTTTTTTGGCTAACTCTGTTTTTCAGCGCATCGCTTATGTATTTTTGAAGCTCGCATTCTATGCAGGAATCCTGCCTGCCGCAGCCCTTTAAAAGGCTGTTTTTACAGCAAACACCATCCCCAAAGCGCCTGTTTAGAAGCTGTTGTTCAGTTGTGTGGAAGAGCTCAAGAAGCGGCTTGTTAAGCCATTTTACGGTAAAATCAGCCTCAACAAGCATTATCCCTATTGGAAGCGCCTCAAAAACGTTTTTTAAGTTATCCTTTTCTTTTCGTATTTCTTCTTCAATGAGCTTAATTCTATCAATATCCCTAAACACAACAACAACGCCAATAGCAGAACTGCCGCTGTAAATCGGCGAACAGCTTGCGGAAATAAACATTGGCTTTTTTGAGGCAGTAACAAGCGCAGTGTAGTTCTTTAACCCTACGGGCACACCTGCTTTAAGCGCTTTAGCAATAGGGTTTTCTACGCGCCTGCCGCTCGGGCTCTCAATAAGGGGGAATACAGTTTCAAAAGGCATATTCACAGCGTCAGCCTTATGCCAGCCTGTAAGGAGCTCTGCTTTGGGGTTCATAAAAAGGAGCTTTCCGAAGCTGTCTGTAACAAGCACCCCATCGCCCATGCTTGAAAGTATTGCTTCAAGGAACCTGTCTTTGTCTTCAACCTGCGTATCCTGCACTATGACACCCCCTTTTAGCCTTACTGCTCCTGCTGCTTCAAGAGTTTAACGAGTTCTTTCGGTATATCGCAAAGCGCTGATTGTATTTTAACTGCGCCTATGTCAAAAGCTGCCTTGGGCATCCCGTACACTACTGAAGTTTCGCGGTTTTGCCCTATGGTTTGCCCGCCGTTTTTTCGGATTCTTAAAAGCCCTTTTGCTCCGTCATTGCCCATGCCTGTTAAGAGTACGCCTATAGCATTGCTCCCTGCCTCATTTGCAGCAGACTCAAAGAGCACATCAACAGAAGGGCAGTGCCCGTTTACCTTTTCGCCGTTAAAGCACTCAACCTTATATTTGCCGCCTACTCTTTTAAGCCTTATATGCCTATCCCCAGGCGCGAGCAGCACAGAGCCCTGCTTAAGAAAATCCCCTGTTTCAGCTTCTTTAACTGAAAACGTGGTCTGGCTGTTCAGCCTTTGGGCGAACATTTTAGAAAACACGGGCGGAATATGCTGCACAATAGCAATACCTGGTACAGAGTTTGGCAAAGCGCTTAAAACAGAGAAGATTGCCTCAGTTCCGCCTGTTGAGGCGCCTATTACTATAACTTTTTCGGAGTCTTTGGGTAGCCCGCTTTGGAGTTTTACTTCTCTGTCTATCGGCCTTTGCGGCTTTGATTCAACTAAAGCTGCTGTCTTTATTTTTTTAATAAGCTCCGCAAAAAACGCGGACGAGGCATTTAGCTTTGGGTTTACGGGCTTTGCCGCAAAATCAACTGCGCCTGCTTCAAGCGCTTCAAATACAGTTGCGCCAAGCGCTCCTACAACAACTACAGGCACAAAGAATTTTGATAAAAGCCTGCGTAAAAACTCAAGCCCCCCGCCTGATTCCATTTCAACATCGCAAACAACTACTAAAGGCCGGCTTTTAAGAATTTGCTCTGTTGCCTCAAACTGGTTTTTGGCAACGCCTATTACTTCAAGCGAAGAGTCTTCCTTTAGAGCTTTTGCTGCAGCTTCAAAAAACGAGGAGTCATCGCCAACAAGCAGTACGCTAAGCTTTTGCGGGTTATTTTCCATGGCGCTACTCCTTTCTGTAAACTGACGGTTTAATGTATTTATAGCGGGTAGACTCCCTGTTGAGCCCTTCGGAATGGCCTATGAACAAATAACCGCCCTGCTCCGTAAGGTCGTACAAACGCTCAGCAAGAAGCGTCTTTGTTGCATTATCAAAATAAATCATAACATTTCTGCAAAAAATGACATGGAGCTTTTGCCTTAGCGGCAGCGGCTTTGCGTGGAGGTTCAAGGCGCCGAATACAACCTCGTTTCGGATGTTTTCTGCAACAATGCTGCGCTTATCATCAAGGGGCTTAAAATACTTCTTCCTCCAGCTTTCAGGTAAATCCGAAAGCCTTGCAGTTTCGTATATTCCGGCTTTTGCAATTTCGAGAGCGCCTTGTGAAATATCCGTAGCAAGAAGCTTTGTATCCCATTCTTTTTTTTCAAGGCCGAAATATTCATCAAGGAGCATTGCTATAGTATACGGCTCTTCGCCTGTTGAGCACGCAGCGCTCCAAATGCGCAAATCCTTGTTTTTTACATTAGCTTTAAGATACGGCAGCACAGTGGTTTTCATAAACTCAAAATGTGCAGCTTCGCGCAGGAAAAATGTGTAGTTTGTGGTTATTCTATTTAGCATCTGCACTGCTGCCTGCCCTGATTTATCAGCCTGAACATATTCCATATATTCGCTTAGGCTTTTTATGTTAAGGGTTGAAAACACCTGATTGAGCCTTCCCTCTATGAGCGCCTTCTTTTCGCTCTTAAAGTGAATGCCGTAATTTGTGCGTATATAGTCGGCAAACTGCCTGAACTCCTGGTGAGATATCTCCATTGCATACCCTTGCTTTTAATTTTTATCTTGTTAAAGTCTCTGCCCGCGCCTTAAGCTTTAACTGCTTAGCAGGCCGCCGATGTTTAATATTAGGCTTATGCTCCCATCGCCAAGCAGGGTACAGCCTGCAAGGTCATCAATCCTTTTCACGCTTTTTAAGTATTCAGGAAGCGACTTTACAACAACCTGATGCTGCCCTAAAAGCTCGTCTGCAAAAAGGCACACGCATTTATCATCCTGCTCAACCATGAGCATTATGCCCTTTGTAAGCTCATGCTCGTCAGGCTCAAGCACAAAGCGCTCATGCAGGCGCATAATGCTAAAACACTTGCCGCGCACAAGAATCATCTCATTGCCTTCAGGGTCTTTAATAAGGTCTGCTGCTTTTGGTCTGAAGGTTTCTTTTATTGAGGCAGTAGGCAGGGTGTACTTAGCTTGACCTACGCGTATGCTCATGCCGTCAATAATAGCAAGAGTAAGCGGAATCTTTAAAGTTGTGACTGTACCTTTGCCTTCGACGCTTTCTACAGCTACTGAGCCGCCTATAAGCTCAATGTTTTTCGCTACAACATCCATGCCTACGCCGCGGCCTGAATATTCGGTAACCTGCTCATTGTTTGAAAAGCCGGGCGTAAAAATAAGGCTGTAAATTTCTTTGTCGCTAAGCTCGCTTTCAGGTTTGTTTATAAGCCCAAGCGCAGCCGCTTTTTTGAGCGTTTTAGCTTTGTCTATACCTGCACCGTCATCCCTTACGCTTATTAAAACATCGTTGCCTGCGTTTTTCGCTTCGAGTATAATTGTGCCTGCGCTAGGCTTGCCTGCTGCTGTGCGGCCTTTAGGCGTTTCTATGCCATGGTCTACCGCATTTCGCACTAAGTGCATGAGCGGGTCTGAAATATGTTCAATTATGTTTTTATCGACTTCTGTTTCTTCCCCAAGCAGCACAAGCTCAACTTCTTTACCAAGCTTCCTGCTCATATCGCGCACTAACCTGCGCATTTTATGGAAGGAGGCTGAAAGCGGCACCATGCGGATTGACATTACAATGTCCTGCATTTCATCCGTTATTTTCCTCAGCTGGCGCGAGGCTTTATAAAAGCTGTTGAGCTTTAAATCTTTAAGCTCGGGGTTTTCTGTAACCATTGCCTCTGCAATAACCATTTCGCCCATGAGCTCCATAAGCCTGTCAAGCTTGCCTACATCAACGCTTATTATGCTTTGGTGCTGCCCCCTGCTTTCTGCAAGGAGCTGTTCTGCGCGGCTATCAAGCCTTTTTAGCCCAAGCTGAGAATCCGCATCTTTGCCAAATGCCTCTTGTGCTGTCTCCTGCCCTTTAAGCTCGTGCAGCTCAAGGTCTCGTACAAATGCTGTTTTAGAAAAGAATTCATGCAGCTCAATAAGGCTCCTCTCAGTGCGGAGGATAATCTTAAAGCCGTCCTCTCTAATAACTGCTACGCTGTTGCTGTTTTCGATTATATCTTCAGGGAAATGATAAAACTCCTCTGTTATATCTTTTAAATTATGTATGATTGAAAACGCGCGCATGTTTTCCATTTCGCAGCCGTCTTCAAAGAAAATGGTCGCCTCATACTCTTTAAGGTTCTTTGAAACGCTCCTTGCCGAAGCAACATAATAGTGCTCCGCTTTTGGCGTGGTTTTTGGCTCTGCTTTTGATAGAGCGCCGTTCTCGCCTTTTATTTCGAGCAAATAGCTGTTAATGCGCTCAATAAGCACTGAAGGGTCACCATCAAGCTTAAGCGCTGCTTTGACTTTTTCAAGCTCAAGCTTTATAAAGTCTACTCCTTCAAGCGCATAGTCCGACAAAATGCAGCAATCAATGTTTTTTGGCTTTTCCTCTCTTATATAATAAAATAAATCCTCCATAGCATGCGCAAGCTGTGCAATGCAGTCGTACATCATCATAGCTGCAGAACCTTTTATAGTGTGCATTGCCCTGAAGATTTCGTTAATTATGTCAGCTACTATACATCCGGATTCCTCTATTGCAAGAATTGCCGTTTCAAGCTGCTCTAAGTTTTGCTCGGTTTCATATATAAAGACATCTACCATTGGCTCGTTAGAAAACATATCTCCCAAAAAACCATCCCTCCCTGTGCTTTTGCTTTTTTTGCTCTAAAGCAAAAGATGGCAAAACAAATAGCGCTTTATGTTAAAAGCAAATTTTGCGCCTTAGTTAAGCCGCGCTTAAGATTTCTTTCCATATATGCTATATCGTTGTTTTAGCGGATTAGTTTAAGCTTTTGCCCAAAAATAAGCTAAGTATTGGAAGAAGGCTTTATTTAAGCTATTATAGTCGTATGCAGCGCACAACTTAGGGCTTGGAGGCTATTAAAAGAGCTAATGGAGCGTCTTATAATATTTACGGCTTATTTAAACGGCAGCGCTAAAGCTGCCTATACCCCAAAGAGCAATGACTTTGTGCTTTGCGCTGACAGCGGCTATATACATGCGCAAAAAGCAGGCATAAGACCGAACCTCGTAATTGGTGATTTTGACTCCCTAAAGAGCGAACTTGTGCCTGAAAACCTAAGGCTTTTAGCACCTAAAGAAAAAGACGATACTGACACAATGCTCTGCATCCGCTATGCGCTTGATAAGGGCTATAAACAGGGGCTGCTTATTGGTGGCATTGGCGGGAGGTTCGACCATACGTTTTCTAACCTTCAGGCGCTTGCCTTTGCCCATTATAGGGGGCTGCAGCTTACAATGTGCGATGAGTTCGACAGCGCCTTTTTGCTCTCAGAAGGCGAGCATAAAATTGAGCAAAAGGAAGGGTACGCGCTCTCGCTGTTTTCGTTTTCTGAGCGCTGCAGCGGTGTAACAGTTAAAGGAGTTAAATATCCGCTTAATAACGCTGAGCTTGTAAACACCTTCCCTTTAGGGGTAAGCAATGAGTTTTTAGATAATAAGGCGCGCATCTTTATTAAAAGCGGGCTTTTGCTTGCAGTGCTTTCGCGCCTTGAGGGTGGGCGCTGAGCGTTTTATAAACTGAATTCAGGTAAACATCATGGGTCTTAAACAATGCCCCTGCATAGCTATGCAAGGGCATTTATTTGAGCTAAAGCAGCTTGCGCTGCCCTGTTTTATAATTCCGCAAGCCCTTCTACAGCTACAAAGATTCTTGAAATGCTGTACCAGGTCGGAAAATCCACAATCCCTGTAGCTGGAAGCGAAAAGACCTCCTGGAACTTCTTTACGCTGTTTTCTGTCGCAGGCCCAAAAATACCGTCTACTCTAAGCTTTGGTATAGCAGGGTAGTTGTTTGAAATTGCGTTTAGCTGCTCCTGAATTGTTCTTACATAACTGCCTGTTGCGCCTAAACCGAAGTTTTCTCCGGGAAAGGAACGCGGAATCCCTTCTACCCTTTCAGCCTGCCTTAAGAAGGTGTTAAACCCGTAATAAAAACGCAGAATTTCAATTGTCGAAAGCCCCTGTGCGCCCAAATCCCTTGAGCCCCACTGGCTGAGCCAGCCGGGGCAGTTTAGCTCCACGCCATCGCAATATTGCGCAAACAATGGCTGCTGTATGTCGGGCTTTGTTATGTAGCTTGTGAAGATTTCGTCTACAAGCACGGAAATCTCCTGGAAGATGTTTCTGCCGAAAGTAAACGATTGGTCATAGGCAGTTGAATTCGTAATTGTAAAGTTAAAGCCCATATTCCTGTACCACTCAGTAAAAACGCGGTTTAAGGTTACTGAAATTATCGCATGAATATTTGCGCGCAGGGTGTTTTCCGGCCAGTTGCTGTATATTTCAGAGCTTGCAACATTCTTTATATAATCCTTAAACGGAACATAATAGTTAGGCGCTGAGGCATCTCTCGGCACGCCTGCATGGACTATAACAAATTCAGGCACAACAGGCTGCGGCAAAACCACAAGCCCTGTTGCAGGCGGCAGCTCCTTTACCATATCCTCTGGAATTTTGGGGGGAAAGTCGCCCCAAAGCACAGGGTCAGGTATTGTAATAGTCATGAGCTCGCTTGTTTGCTCCGGCAGAAGCTGGATATTCTGCAGCGCTGTAGCTCCAGGGAAAATTTGCACCCCTCGGATTAAAACAGGTGCTGCCCCTTCTTGAGAAACAGAAACATCATAGGTGCTAAAAGGCTGCGGCAGGTCAGGCATCATAGAATACTCAAACGGCGGCGCAGGCAGGTTTATTGCCTCTGTCAGCCCTGATGCGTTGGTTGCAAGTTCCACTATTACGTTTTCGCTCCCTGCCTCCAAAACGCGCACTGTTGCATTGGGCGCAGGCCTGCCTACGCTAATGTCAAAGCAATGTACCTGAAGGCCGCCTAAGTCAATTAAATCAGCATTAGTATTTGGGTTCTCCTGAAATCGCATAAAAGCATCCTCCATTTAATATTTCAGCGAGCAAGAAGTCTTAAGCTGTTAAGCAGGTTTAGGCTGCCGTAGCCCCACTGCACATTGGGGTAATGAATATTAGGCAGGCGGTCACATCC
>JAKJBL010000028.1:0-1818 GCA_022707005.1 Bacillota bacterium
CATTTCCGTTTCGGTAAAGGCGCCGGAAAAACACATACGAATAATAGGCTCTGCAGGGATTCCTCCTGACCTTTCTGGCGTAAACGGGCCCTCGCCTGCTATTCCGTCATTTACGTCAATTACGCGGCCGTATCTATGCGCGCCTACGGTTATGCCCCCGCCCATGTGCGCCACAACAAAACGGCAATCTTCATATTTTTTACCCATATCTTTTGCGCAGCGCCTTGCTACCGCTTTTTGGTTTAGCGCATGGAACACGCTTCGCCTTTCGATTCCCGGCATTCCGCTAAGCCTTGCGAATGGGTCTAATTCATCAACAACGATAGGGTCAACGACAAAAGCAGGCTTTCCAATTGTTTTGGCAATTTCCGCAGCGATTATGCCTCCAAGCGATGACGCATGCGTTGCAGCTGTTGAATGGGTTAAATCGTAAAGCATGCGTTCATTTACGGAATAGACACCACTGTCTATTGGCTTAACCAACCCCCCTCTACCAACTATAGCATCAAAATCACTCATGTTAAGCCCATAGTCAGCTATAAGTTTTTCTATAAGCGTTCGTCTCATATCCTTTTGTTCAACAATTGTGGAGTATTTTTCAATCTCGTTTCTGGAATGCCGGACTATATCTTCAAGTTCAAGTTTTTCGTCCTGATACACCCCAAGCTTAGTAGACGTTGATCCGGGGTTAATTACTAAAAACCGATAGGTGTTCTTTTCGCTCATGGCTCTTTCCTTTCTGAAAATTATCTTTCTAAGGTAATTGCACCTGTTCGCGCTGCCTGGACACTGCCGAACTTTTGGAGCTCAAGCAGGAAGTTGTCAACCTTTGATCGTTCTGCTGTTAGCTCTATAACAAAGCTGTCGCCTTCACTGCTAATTACGCGTGCCTCATACTTATTAATTAGTTCTTCAACAGATTCTCGAAGTACAGAAACCCGCGCCAATAATAACTCGCGGCATAAATGCTCTTCAGGTTTGTAAGCTGTTACAGAACGTACACAGTCAAGCCTTGAGAGCCTTTGGATTACGTCCTTCAGTTTTGCATCAAAACATTCAAGAGCAAGCGTAAGACGTGAAATTGCTTCATCTGTTGTTTCTGCCACAGCAAGGCTTTTTATGTTCCACCCTTCGCGGCGTATCTGGCCAGTAATTCTCGTGAGCACTCCAAATTCGTTGTCAACTAATAAAGTGAGGATATGAACACTTTGCGCTTTCATATTGAACCACCCTTCGTAAGTTTTAAGTGCAAGAAACAGAGCAGGGAAATGCTTCTAATTCCTATTATACAATATTATGTTAGAAAGGAATATTCCAATAATCAGTAAATTGTATATTACGGCTCACAGTTTTTACCGCAGCGCTTGATGTAAACCAGTTTGACAAGCACTCATTATGGAGGGTATACTCAGCAAAGAATTAGTAATGCGAGGAACATTATGAAATTTAGGTCTTTTTGCATTCCATTAATGCTTATACTTTGCTTTTCAGCCTGCTCTTTTAATGATGTTGTTTGCGAGATTGGTCAAGTAAAGCTAAGAAAAAGCGAATATATGGAGCTGTTCAACTTATACTATACGCAATACGGAACAGTTTACGATTTAAACAATGAAGAGAATCTCCATGCGCTACAGGATATTGTGCTTAATACGCTGATTAGGGCAGAGGTTATAAGCCAGCAGGCAATGCTTTTGGGTATGGGGCTAACTAAAGAAGAGGAGGAGCTCATAGAGCAATCGCCGCTAAAAACCCAAATGAAGAAGTCCTTTCTCATTCAAAAACTCAGGAGCCATTTAACCGCTGATATAACTGTTACTG
>JAKJBL010000028.1:1889-19078 GCA_022707005.1 Bacillota bacterium
ACAATTTGAAAAAGACAGCAAGCTTGATTTTGCTAAGTACAAAGAAAACATCGAGCTGTTTGTAAATATGCAGGAAGCTTATGATGAAGCTGGAGGAATTCCGCCTCTATATGTTCCTGCTGATTTTGTTCGTGTAAAGCATATTCTCGTGTCTGACGAAAGCCAGGCTTTATCGCTAATTGAGCGGATAAACGCAGGCGAAAGTTTTGAAATCCTAATGACTGAATACGGTGAAGACCCGGGTATGAAACGTGAGCCAACCATGCTGCTGGGCTATTTAATGTATAGCGGAACTAACTTCGTTCCTGAGTTTAAGCAGGCTGGTCTGGAGCTAAAAGATGTAGGGGATATTACAGCTCCTATTAAATCATCGCATGGCTACCACATAATAAAACTTGTCGAAAAACTACCAAAGGGCAGCCGTAAATATGAGGATATAAAAGAAACATACATGAACGGTCTTCTTTTAAGGCTTAAGGAGCAATACTACGAAGAACAGGTCAACACCTGGATGGAAGAAACAAAAATCACGAGTCATATTGAAAAAATCCGAAGTATCCGCACGCCGGATAGCGCAAAATGAAAGGCTTCAAATGCAAAACGAACAAATGGGCATCTATAGGCTTCATAACGGTAAAGACAGTATTTCGTATATTGGGTTTAGCCACAATTTAGAGAGCACACGTAAAAGGCTGCGTTTTGAGCTTAAGCTAAATTCATGCTATAACAAAGAACTTCAGAAATTTTATAACGACAGCAACGATGAGCTCATTTTTGAAGTTCTTGAAACTTTTTCGCCAACCCCATCCATGAATGAAGAAGAACTTGACGCACACCTTCATGCACTGCTATTTCGCTTCAAATCAAAACTAAACGCAAGGTTAGTTCAGATATAGACTGCAGCATCAACATACTTCCCCCCATGGCCGAATAAGTATTGTAAAAACGCGCAACGGGGGGTTTTCTATGTGTTTAAGTAAACGGTGCGTATCGTGCCTGCTTGTATTTGTGCTTCTACTGGGAACATGCGGCTGTTCACTAATTGCAAATGTCTTTAGCCCAGTAAAAGACGAACTTGAACAGCCCGATACTGCAGCAACTGCAGGTTATCGAAACACTGTGCTTTACTTCCAGACAGATGATGGGTTTATGGTTCCTGTTATGAAGCTCTTGCCATGGGAAGAGGGAATCGGAAGAGTGGCGCTTAACCAACTGATTGATTCGGAAGAAAACAGAAGCGTTGCCGCACCTATGGGGCTAAAGAATACTGTTCCTAAAGGTGTTAGTTTTGTGCTTTCAATTTCTGATGATTCAGTAGCAACCTTAAACATTTCAGGGTTAGAAGAATTTGAAACTGCTGAAGCTGAACGCGCCTTTGTATGTTCCGTTGTAAATACACTGACTGAGTTCCCAACAATTGACCGTGTAAAACTTCTTTTTGAAGGGAAGGCAAGAAAGCGGCTATCACATGGTACAAATGTCGGCAATACCATGCGCGCTTTTCCGTTAAATCCGGAGCCAATCCCTGTGGATTCCCAAAGCGATTCCGCAAACCAATTAACCCTGTACTTCCCTAACCACGCAGCGAGCCTCTACATACCTGTGACACGAATAATTGCCAGCAAACCGGATTTTTCAATTGCAATGGAAGAGCTTGTTAAGGGGCCGGAAGATATAGAACTGCTTCAATGCTTTCCTGAAGGAACCAGAGTAATTTTTGCGTCTATTATTGATGATGTCGCTGTAGTGAATTTTTCATCTGAGTTTTCAAAGCTTGCTGTCTCCCCTGAGTTTGAAGAATCCGCTTTAGATACAATACTTCTTACTGCAAAGAATTTTGGTATGCTTTCAGCACTTAATATTCAAGTAGAAGGTAAAGATTATCAGCCAGCTATAAATGAAACAATCAGCGTCCCAGTGTATGCAAACGAATTTCGTTGATCTGATGTCTTAAAAAATAGAAGGAAAACTTGAGATAGCTTTCCTTCCATTTGTACAGAGCTTGGACAACCTATATTCAAACGTCCTTTAATATGAGTTAGTCCTGGTACTTCAACTGCCATATTTAGAAGCTAAAGCCCATAGCCAGTTTAAAAGATATGATGGTCATGAACCCGCTTTAGCAATTGGAGTCGAAGCCTTTTAAGCTCCTTTTGATAGAATTTGTTGCGCTAAATTACTTAGGCATATTCTGAATGGAATATGCAACCATGCGCTTTACCATTTCGCCGCCAATAGCTCCTGCTTCACGCGTTGTCATATCGCCATTGTAACCCTGTTTGAGGCTCACATTCAGCGAAGAGGCAACCTCGTTTTTAAATTGCTCTAAAGCAGCTTTCGCCTGGTTGTGGGATGCCGCAGCTCCTGATTGGTTTTCACTCGGGCTCCCCTGATTGTAGTTTGCCATATATTTCTCCTTTCTGTTTTATTTCATCGACGGCTGCCTGCACATAAGGTACTGACAGAAACCGCCGTCCATGTCAAAGATTAGTCCACCCTATTCTCAGCAACAAAGATGAACAACAACGCAAATTTTTTATCACCGCCTCTATAAGTCGCTGTTGTTAATTTGCCCCGATGTGTGGATTCTATGACTGGAATTTATTGCACTCATTACATTGGAAGAATAGCAGAATAAGTATCGTTTTTAAAATTAACAATGAAGAATAAAGTTAGTTTTTTGCAATTTCGAAATTATAGATTTTTTTAAGGCGGGCATTAAATCGCTTAATCTCATCAGCGCTGCAGTAATTTATAAATTCTGCAGCTGCTGTTTTTGCCTCAAGAAGTACGCTCATGTTTGCATAAGATGAAGCGCTTAACTCGCTTAACCCATGCTGGCGCGTTCCTAAAAATTCACCTGGACCCCGCAATTCTAGGTCGCGCTCTGCAATTTCAAAGCCATCGCTTGTTTGAACCATAATCTGCAGACGTTCGTTTTGCATGTTGCTCCCTTCTTCGCAAACTAAAAAACAAAACGATTGCACTTTACCTCGCCCAACTCTCCCACGCAATTGGTGCAACTGGGCAAGACCAAATTGTTCGGCATTCTCAACAACCATTATTGTTGCGCTTGGTACATCAAGCCCTACTTCAACAACAGTAGTTGAAACAAGCATCTTTATTTCGCCCCGTCTGAACGAAGCTGCAATTGCGGCTTTATCGTATGTAGACATGCTGCCGTGCAATAATCCTATTGACAGGTTGGGAAACCTATCAACAAGTTCATTGAATACTTCAATTGCATTTTTAACATTAAACCTTTCAGAATAGTCAATAAGCGGACAGACCACATACGCCTGCATATCTTTTAATAGCTGCTGATAAATGAACCCATACATAGCTGCTCTTTTATTTTTAGAAATAATATGTGTTTTTATTGGCAGCCGTCCTGGAGGCAGTTCATCTAACATACTAAGTTCAAGGTCACCATAGAGCAGCATTGAAAGAGTACGCGGTATTGGGGTTGCGCTCATTATTAGCACATCCGGCACAGTATTGCTCTTGCTAACGAGTTGCGCACGCTGCCTGACTCCAAACCGGTGCTGTTCGTCAGTTATTACAAGCCCGAGGTTTAAAAATTTTAACCCTGGTTGAATAAGAGCATGAGTTCCCACAATAATTTTAGCCCGCCCTGTTTCTATATACGAGTACGCTGCATCGCGCTCACTTTTTTTCATGCTTCCGCTCAGCAAGCATACCTCAGTTCCTAAAATATTTTTAATTGAATCAAAATGTTGTTTTGCGAGTATTTCTGTTGGCGCCATAAATGCAGCCTGATAGCCTGAGGAAGCTGCAACCTTGAGTGCGTACAATGCAAGCACCGTCTTGCCTGAACCGACATCGCCCTGAATAAGGCGGTTCATCGGCCTAAAATCTTTCAAGTCAGCTTCAAGCTCTAAAAGCACACGATGCTGCGCCTTTGTAAGGTTAAAGGGCAGCTTTTTTTCAAACTCTTCAATGGTTTCGTGAATTTTAAAAGAAATACCCTTTTGGCTCTTTCTTTTTTCTTTAAACGTATTAACTGCTAAAAAATAAACAAACAAATCTTCAAAAGCAAGCCGTTTACGCGAAGCCTCAAGCCTGCTAAAGGTTTGCGGAAAATGAAGGGTATGTATAGCCTGCCTCAAATCCATAAGTTCATATTTTTCAATTATGGAGCCAGGCAGACTTTCATTCAGCTCCTCCAAATAAGTGTCTGCAGCACATTTTACAGCAGCCCTAATGCATCCCTGCGTAAGGCCTTTTGTAAGAGGATAAACCGGAAGTATGCCAGGAAGTTCACTGCATACAATAGGGTTTATGAGACGATTAATTCTATTATTATCAACTTGTCCGCAAAAAATGTATTCGCAGCCTTTTCGCAGCAGCGATTTCCGATATGGTTGGTTATACCAGACTATTTGGAGCTGCCCCGTCTCATCCTCTGCTGATAAAGCCAACATTTGCAGCCTCCTCGAAACAAAGACATTCTTTGGTTCGTTAAGGACTCTTAAGTGCAGTGCGCAACGCTCGCCACAAACAAGTGAGTCCACCATACTTAAATGTGAATAGTCAAGATAATCGCGCGGCATAAAGTACAGCAGCTCTATAACAGTATTCACACCGAGCCTTTTAAAAGCTTTGGCGCGCTGTTCTCCTATTCCCTTTAAGCATGTAACTGCACTTTGCAGCAAAGCATCCTCCAGCCTATAAAAAGGCTGTTCGCCAATTGCAAAATGCATCAGCGAACAGCCTTGAATTAAAAGATATTATTATTCCACAGAAAAATAGTAATAGTAAATTGGTTGCCCGCCATCTTCGATTATGAATTCAGCTTCCGGATATTCGGGTCCCAGAGCTTCTGCAATTTCTTTTGCTGTAGCTTCCTGCATGTTTTCGCCAAAGAATATCGTAACAATACAGTCATCCTGTCCGCTTTTTTTAAGCATCAGGCGGAGGAGCTTAACCGAAACATCCTGTACGCTTTCAGCAACAGCAACAATGTCTCCATCCATCAACCCAATCATATCGTCTTTGCGGATGCTTGTGCCGTTAAACGAGGTATCGCGTATCGCGTATGTTACAGCTCCGGAAATCACCTTTTTTATTGCCTCAGTCATCCTTTTTTTGTTTTCTTCAAGCTTAAAATCAGGATGAAAAGCCATTGCTGCTGCTATACCCTGAGGTATGCTCTTTGTCGGGATAACAATGACATTGCAAGTAGAAAGTTCAGCTGCCTGCTGTGCAGCAAGTATAATGTTTGAGTTGTTTGGCAAAACAAACACATTGCGAGCATTAACTTTGAATATGGTTTTTTTAATTTCATCAATGCTGGGGTTCATGGTTTGCCCGCCCTGAACAAGCGCATCAACTGCAAGGTCACTAAATACGTTGCTAACGCCCTCTCCAGCTGCAACAGCAACCATTGCAAATTCTCTTTCATTCTGCTTACGCTTGCGTTGAATCTCGCGGTTTTGCTCGCGCATGTTTTCTATTTTTATGCTGCAGATTTCACCTAAACGCAAGGCATATTGGAGCGCCTTCCCAGGTGAGTTTGTATGCACATGCACTTTCACCATGCCGGAATCATAAGCCGCTACAACAGAATCGCCAATATGCATAAGCTTTTCTTGAAATTTTTCGAGGTTATCATCTGAGAAATCCTCATATAGGTGGTTGACAAAAAACTCGGTGCAATAGGTGAAGCGGATTTCTTCCAAATCTTCGAGCGTGAGGACATCTTCTGCAACTGGTGGCAATTGCGCCTGCTCCTCGTACTCGCCCAAATCTTCACCATCAAGCACCATCTTAAACCCGCGGTAAATTGCCAAAAGACCTTTTCCGCCGGAATCAATAACCCCGGCTTCTTTAAGAACCGGCAGGAGCTCAGGTGTAAGCTGAAGCGCTTTTTCACCTTCTTCCATTACTGTATCAACAAGACTATAAATATTCGCGCCGCGTTCAGCGGCCTCTAAAGCTGCCTCTGAAATCATCCGTGATACTGTCAGCATCGTTCCTTCTTTTGGCTTCATTACAGCCTTGTATGCAGCCTCTGTTCCCATAGAAAGCGCATTTGCAAACAATTGTGCGTCCATCTCAACCGCATCTTTCAAAGCACGGGAAAAACCCCGAAAAAGCTGAGAGAGTATGACCCCAGAGTTGCCGCGAGCCCCTTTCAAGGAACCCAAACTTAGCGCATCTGCGACGCATGTTATTGTTTCACAGTTAGCGTTTTTGATTTCTTTGATAGCGCTTTGCATAGTCATTGTCATGTTTGTACCTGTATCGCCATCAGGCACAGGAAAAACGTTTAACGAATCAATGAGCGTTTTATCACGCTCAAGTAATGCAGCGCCTGTTACAAGCATATCCTTGAACAGCGCGCCGTTTATTTTCATATCATCCAATACTACTCCTCCAAGCCGCGTGTTATGAAAAGAGAGGGGCACACCTATACTCGGTGTCTGCGCCTCCTTACATTTATACGCGGATACCTTCAACGAAAATATTTACATTGCGTACTGTCAAACCAGTTAGTTCATGTACGCGGTAGCGCACATTATCACGCGCGTTTTGAGCAACAGCAGGAAGAGACACACCATACTCAAGCGTTACATAAAGGTCGATATCTACTTCGCCGACCCCCGTTGATGTGACTTTTATGCCGCGCTTTAGATTATCTTTTTTAATGAATTCAATAAGTGCATCTGAAGCCTTTTTTGAGCTCATACCAACAATGCCGTAGTTTTCGCCGGCTGCATAGCCTGCAATGCTTGCGACAAGATCTTCTGTCATAACAATCCTGCCCATTTCGTTTTTGATTTCAACAGACATTTTAACCCTCCTTCCTAATAAAACATATTAACCATGCCAGACTTATAGCCCTTGCGCGTATCTATTTTACCGCAATGCGGACATTCAAGCAACTATTCAATTCTATATACCACCAAAGATCATTCTAGCTATTATAATAAAAAGGCTTTATTCCCTTAAACTTGCGCGAACGGATGGCAACACAAAGACCCGCACCAACATTACCGGTTAATAGCAAAGGCGGAAGGTAAAAACAGATTAGTTTACGGCAGTGTTTAGGTTTGTAATAATGCGTCTTTGCATCAAAGAATGAAATGCCAGAAGTTATAGCGCTTTACATAAATAGACCATATCCACTAATTGAATACCATCGTCAAACATAATGTGATCGTAATTATCCAAGAAAAAATCCTTAATTCTATGAGAAATTGAAAAACCGTTCATTTCATAAAACCGTAATATGCGTGGGCTGTCGCCTGTTCCCACAATCATAGTCTCATACTTGCCTTTGTAATATGAGAATATATAGTGCAAAAGCCTGCTTCCATATCCATTACCATGCCACTTTTCATAGGTCGCGATATTTTTTAGCTCACATACATCATCACCTTCCCGAGTAACCACGCACACGCTTTTCAAATCGCCGCAGTCATATAAGGCAAAAAGTTTCCCCCTGTCTAAATATTTGTCTATCATGGATTCTTGCTCATCAGCCAACAAGAGTAAATCCAGGAATTGTTTCTTGCTCTCTAAAATAATCTCTATTTCCAAAATGAACACCATCCAAGCTTTGTAAACTCTCTATTAAGAAGCCCTAGGAAATCAATGATATATAAATCTTCCAGCGAAGTCTACGGTGCCAGGCTTATCGCGGGCTATGTGATGCAGACCATGTATATCAACAGAATTCAAGATGTGCTTGCGAAAAAGCTGTCAAGTTCAGCTTTTGTACCCAAAGAAACCTGCGCGCCTCTGCGTGTTATCGCAAACCCTGCCGCTTTATTTGCAAATTCGATGCTTTGAGAAATGGAAAGACCCTCTGAGATACCTACTATAAACCCGCCAATAAAGGCATCCCCAGCTGCTGTTGTATCAATACACTTTACTTTTTGGGCAGGAAAATTTGAAACGCCATTATGATTTACAAGTAGACAGCCATCCTCCCCAAGAGTAACAATAACATGCTTAACGCCTTTTTTATACAGCTTTTGCGCAAGCTCCTCATATGAACCTTGCTCATTAACAAGAATCTGAAGTTCGGTTTCATTAGGGACAACATACTCTATTAAGGGTAATATGGCTGAATCTATTGTTTGCGCAGGTGCCGGGTTCAAGAGCACCTTAACCCCAAGCGAGTTGCATTTTCTGCAAACAGCCTCGACTGATGCAATTGGTGTTTCCATTTGCACCACGCAGTACGAAGCGCCTGCTAAAATGGATTGGGCCCTATTAAGCATTTCAGGGCTTACAAGTGAGTTAGCGCCGGGATAAACAATAATGCTGTTTTGCCCATCTGCGCTTACCGAAATATAAGCGCTGCCAGTTCCTGCTGCGCTACTTTGCTCTATGCCTACCGTATCTACGCCTGCCTCGCAAAGCGATTTTATTAGCGCCTCGCCCGCATCATCAGTGCCGACACAGCCAATCATCGAAACAGTTCCGCCCAACCTTGCGATAGCTGTCGCCTGGTTTGCACCCTTACCCCCGTTAAAATAATCAATACTGCTGCATAATATAGTCTCACCGGGTTCCGGTATATGCGGAACCTGCATTACAATATCGCTATTGAGACTCCCGACAACAACAATTTTACACATACCCTAAACTCCAAAGCATACTTAAGCGTCTTGAATTATTCTTATTTGCTGATTATGGGGGATTTTGTAGACCTATTTATATATGTGCAGTGAACTACCGTTTCTATACAAACCTTGTTTATGCCTAAACGGTTATACATATCAAACCATGATGTAATTGGTGAACTCAATTTATCACACTCACTTTATTAAGTCAATATACTATTTAATTAGAGAAGCTGATATTGAATGAATGAACGCTTTAGTGGTTCATTGCCTCAGCTATAAGTATAAGATACTTAGCAAAACAGGCGTGAATAATATGCTTGCCAATTGTATCACTGGGTAATATAGTTAGTTCTAACACGCAGATGAAAACAAAGGAGACAAAGCCAGGAAGCTATGAAACCTTCGAGTCATCAAGTTGATATTAGAATAAAAAACCTTTGCAGAGTTTTCCGAGCTGTCCAAAAAAAGGGTCCAATTGAGCGCAAACAGATTCAAGCTTATACCGATTTAAGCTGGGGTGCTGTTTCTCAGCTTTCAGCAGCACTTGTTCGCGCTAATGTGTTTGAGCAGAGCTTACACCCGGCAGGGAATGTAGGCAAGGCCCCGCTTGTGCTTGACATAAATAAAAACGACAACTTTATTATAGGGGTGGATTTCAATTTTGAAACTATCCGGGTAATGGTTGTTGACCTTAAAGGCTGCATTATAAAATCCAAAGTTGCTGTTGTAATTGACGCAAGCAATATTGTTGAGCTATTGCTCACCACCTTAGAAAATACTATTGGCGAATTTTTAGTTGAAAAAAATATTCTTGCAATTAGCCTCTCAGTACAAGGCAATGTGGATACGCTTCAGGGGGTTGCGCTATACCTTACCTTTGTGCCTACATGGCGCAATTTAAAACTAAAACAGGCTGTAGAGGAACGCTTTAACATTCCGGCATTTGTCTTCCACGACCCGGATTGTGTTTTAATCGCAGAAAAGTACTTTGGCGATGCGTTTAATGAATCATACAAAAACGTTATAACGCTTAACACGAATTATGCCATTGGAATGTCCCTTATGATTAACTCAAAAATCTATTCAAGTTCAAACGGACGCTCGGGTGAGATAGGCCACATTACAGTCGTGCCAGACGGAGCCCTATGCAGCTGTGGGAAACGGGGCTGCCTTGAGGAATACGCCACGAAAGCAGGCATAATCAACAGATTTATGGAAGCAATCGACAATGGCGAAGCTACTGCTGTTGATGTAGACGATGCATTTCGCTTAAACTACGAAACAATTCGTGAATATGCGCATAAGGGGGACTCGTTATGCCTGCGCTTGTTTAAAAACGCAGGCAGGCTGCTTGGGCAGACATGCGCATCCCTTTCTTCCATTTTCGACCCTGATGCAATTATCCTCTTTGGCGAATTAGCAAATGACAGACCATTTTACCAAGATATTATGGAGCAGGCTTTTTGTGAGAGCATCTATCCGGGCGCAACCACAAAGCTTGTTTATTCAAATTTAGGTGCATCTGCAGTTGCTTTAGGGGCTGCCTTCTTTGCGCTTGATAATATCTTATACAGCTTCTTAACGCAAAAAGCTGAAGTAAGTAAATCTTAGCTTGAGGTTTCAAAGCATGTTTAAAATGGGGGTGTAGCATTTGCAAAATAAGTTTGATGTTGTCTGCATTGGTGACGCAACACTGGATATTACAATGTGCAACATACCTAAAGACGCTTTATCTGTAGATTCATCATATGCTGACAGTATTCTCATTTCATCCGGCGGTGATGCAACAAACCAAGCAGCTGTTTTAAGTGCGCTCGGCTGTTCAACAGCTTTGGTTGCTAAAGTTGGCAATGATGCTATCGGCAATCTTATATATACAAAAATTCAAGACGACCTTATTTCCCAAGGCTATTTGGTAAGGGCAGATGATAAGAGCAGCGGGTTTTGTATAGTAGTAGTTATGCCAAATGGAGAGAGGAGCTTTCTTGTTTGGGCAGGCAGCGGGAAGAAAGATTTATCACTGTCAGAAATTGATATGCGCTTTCTTGAGGAAACGAAGGCTATTTGCGTAGGGAGCTTATTCTGCTTAAAAGAACTTGACAACGGCGGTATAAAAGAAATATTCTCAAAAGCAAAAACCCGGGGCATCCTAACTTTTGCTGATATGACTGCTGATGCCTATGGGATTGGAGGAACGGCTTTCTTAGATACATACCCATATATCGACTATTTAATGCCAAGCCTTGTTGAAGCGCAGTATGTAACAGGCAAAGACTCACCAAAAGACATTGCATCCTGCCTTTTAGAAAGCGGTGTAAAAAATGTAGTACTAAAGCTTGGAGATAAAGGCTGCTACTTCAAAAACGCAATAGAAGAGTTCTATGTTAACCCCTATGTCATAGAAGCAATTGATACTACCGGGTGTGGGGATAACTTTACTGCAGCGTTTATTTATGGGGTTCTAAATGGGTATGACATGTACAATAGCGTGCTTTTTGGTTGTGCAGCAGGAGCAATCAACGCTACAAGAATTGGAGCGCACGGAGCCATAATAAGCGCTGAACAGGTACTAAAATTTCAAAAGCAAAACAAACAGTTAGAAATAAAACGTGAAAACTGAATATTTAGAATATGCTCTTATTCAGGTTTGCCGTTGGGTTCTGCCCAAAGTATCAGTATTTGTTCAATTCAGGTGCGTTGAGCATATACTGAAGCCACAGCCAGGGTGCGTAGTTTGGGCAAAGATGCAAATCTTGAGGTATCCGGCAGATGCTTTGAACCCTTCGGCACTTTACATACATGTATTTTTATGGTTGCCCGACTTCTAAACATACTATTTGGGAGGTGAGTTGTATGGTGAAAGACAAGCATTCGTTGTTATTAGGCGTGGTTTATACAAGGCGTGATTTGGAAGGAGAATTTTTCTGCAACAGTGGAGTAGCTCTTAAACGTAAAGCTATGATTGAAGCAAAAATCAAGCAAATGGGCGTTGAGCATACTAATATTGACTTTTTAAATGAAGAAGGCATAATTCGAAACGGGCTTGATGCTGAAAAGGTTGCATCAGAATTCAACGCTCTAGGTGTGGATGCCCTATTCTGCCCCCACCTAAACTTTGGGACAGAGGATGCTATCGCGAAACTTGGGAAACTGATGAAGCGCCCCCTTATGATTTGGGGTCTGCGCGATGATGCGCCTGATGCGCAGGGGAACCGCAGTACAGACAGCCAATGCGGCTTATTTGCAACAGGCAAGGTGTTGCAGCAATTCAAAGTGCCGTTTTCTTATATGACAAGCTGCACACTTAATGACCCGGTTTTCGAACGGGTTTTAAACAACTTTATCTCCTGCAGTCAGGTTGTTAAGAGCTTTCGCGGGCTGCGCATTGGGCAGATTGGGGTTCGCCCTGAAACATTCTGGTCTGTAAAAGCAAATGAACTGCAGCTGCTTGAACGTTTTGGCATTGAGATAGTACCCATTACAATGATAGAGATGCAAAATCTATATAATGAAACATTGGCAACAGGTGAAAAGGAGCTTTCTAATCTTGTTAAATACTATAAAGAAACTTTTTCTGCCGCAATCGCAGACGAATATCTATTGCGCACTGCAGCTTTAAACCGCACTATAAGAAAATGGGCGGATGAAAATGAGATAGACGGTATAGCTTCAAGCTGTTGGGGGGCAATGCGCCAAATCGGCGGAATTTCATCATGCTTTACCTTTTCGGAGTTGACTGATGAAAAGCTCCCGGTTGTGTGCGAAACTGACATACACGGAGCCATTACATCCGTAATGGCGCAAGCTGCAACAAGGTGGCAAAAATCCTCCTTTTTAGCTGATATTACAATCAGGCACCCAACTAATGATAATGCCGAACTCTTATGGCATTGCGGCGTTTTCCCGAAATCTACAGCATCTAAGGCAGAAAAACCTGCTATAGGGTTTTCTTTTGATGAGCATCGACCCTCAGTAGCCAACTTTCTTTTAGATGAAGGCATAATTACAATTTCACGGTTTGATTGCGCAGGCGATAAGTATCAATTGCTGCTATGTGAAGGCAAAAGTGTTCCTGGCCCGAAAACAACCGGCACATACGGCTGGTTTGAATTTAAAGATTGGCCAAAGCTTGAACATAAGGTTGTCTGCGGACCATATATTCATCATTGCGTGGGGATTTACGAAAGAGTTTCTCCCGTATTATTCGAGGCGTGCAAATATATACCAGGGATAGAAGCAGACCCTGTTGACCCAACAGCTGAAGAACTTGAAGCATATTTGAGATAGCGCTAAATTAAATCAAATAATTGAGCAATAATTGAACAGGAAGCTACCGCAAGCTCACTTTAGCACAAGCAGATATAAGTGATGATATAGCAGTAATAAGGCCGCCAGTTGGCCTTATTATTATTTTTGCAGAGAGAGCCATCATCGTAAAAAGAGCGATAGAGGATGGAACCTCCCCCGAACGGCAATGGGAGATCATAATATTATGTTTTTCGGTTATGCAAAAAAGCGCACAAACATTGTATCAAGCCTGAACGCTTTTATATATTTCATGATGCAACTTCTTTCTACCCAAGGGCATCCTTTATCTTGTCCAATAAATTGTTTAGCTCATTTAAGTTATCGCTGCTAATAGTTGTTCCACCACGGAAATATTCGCTCCACGCTCTATTGGCTTTATCAAATACGGCCTGGCGCGCCGCGTTGTTTGCCATTGCCGCTTCCCCAACAGCTCTGCTGTAAGCTATTGCATCCTGAATATACTCTTCAGTGAATTGGAGACTGAACACAGCCTGCGTCAGCGTTGCCTCAATGTTTAGGAAGTCCTCCGCTGGAGCGATAACTCCCGCTACATGCATAGCAGAAGTGGGAGTCATATCGACGCCGCCCACATAGTATGGATTTGTGTTCCATAGCGACGCCATGAACATACCGCCACAGGCACCGCCGTTTGAACCGCGAACCCCTGCGAACATCATAGACTCACCTGTGGTTGCCTGAGTATAAGCAGTTTCAACCGGAATGCTCTTTTGCGGCATTAGGTTGTTAAGCGCAGGCAGGCTAAAACCAAAACCGTATTTGTCCGATACCGCCTGAAGGGCGTCGAACACATAGAAAACACTGCTCGCGTTGTCCATTGTCACGACTGGCGCGTCATAATATAACTCGGCGCTGGGAAAACCCATGTTGCCTATATAGCTCGCCCAACCGTTCTTGGCACTGTAACTCTTATTAAGCGGTCCCAGATTGCCGTAATAAAATATCTCATAGTCAGGGTTTTGTGGATTAAAGGCTCGAAAACCGAAGGTAGTGTATTGACCCATGGTCTGTATCCGCCAGCCTTCAGGCAGCATCACCGAGAAGTAACCTCCATCGTATTTCACAAGGCGAATATTTGCAGGTTGCTGCTGCTGTGGGGCTTGCGGTTGCATATAGTTCTGCCCGCTCTCAACACCGCCTTCACCGTTATAATCCGCTCCCGGTTGGTAGGAGGCTACAGCCTTTTCAAGCGCCTTTAAGGCCTCGTCCCCTTGCCCATCAAAATAGCGGCAAACATATTGCACTACCGAATCCTGAGTTAACTCTGCTACTATAAGCATTTCCACAACGTCCGTGCCTGCCTTGTATTTAATCATCACACCGCCCTCAAGTTCCTTACCTGCAATGATATAATACTTATATTCTGTTTTGGCTATCAGCCTGTCTCCATATTCCTCTGTCATTTGCTTTGTCACAGCAGCAAAATGCGACTTGGCGTCGAATCCCGCGTGGCTTTTGGTGCTGCGAAAGATTTGCAGATACGGTATTGTCCCTGGCTCTTTGACATATATGGTCGTCCCTGTTCGCTCATTCCATTCGGCGGTATAAGCGCTATCGTAGAGGAAGGTAAAATCCTGCTGTGTGCACTCATACACACGGTCTTCCCCCGTCTGAGAAACCCTATCCGAAATAATAGCAGGCAGGTCATTCCTTTCACGGGGCTTAGAATCGGGCAAAATGTTTCCTTTGGGAAAGCACCCAAAGAACAAAGCTGCGAAGATTACGATAATAACAATAAGCAAAGCCACTGTTTTATTTAAATTCATTTGGCGGATCCCCCATTCACAATAAATTCTGCCTGTGTAATTCTAAACTTGTGTTTAATACAAATGGTCTTCTTCACTAATATACCAAATACTTTATTCTTATTTAAGGTCTTTTCCTTCTCGTTGTAACGCCCTTTGTATTGTTCCTGAAAGTTCATCCAGAATGACGGGACTCCATTTTCCGGTTATACCTTCATCTGCATCTGCTGAATGCTCCAGTAAGACATCAACCCGCGTACGGCCTGTATTCCCTTCGTTATTAAGTGCAATCCGTATTTTCCCCGTATGCTGAGCATCGGACACTACAAGCGTTCCACGTATACTATTGGAACTATCAAGATGAAGCCCTAAAGCCTCAAGGGTATCGTACAGTGCATTGATAACGATGCTTTTGTCATAGGGAAAGCATCTGCTCTGTATCTCCATGCTGCTCACCTCCATTTTAAATATAAGAGATGGGGGTCCCGTTTGGCAAACTAGAAAGAGTACAGGCAAACAAAATAGGGGTATAGTTTTAGTATAGGCAGCACCTTTTTCAAGTTTTAATCTTTGAATACACTTCTGCTATATGGTATAAATAATAAAGAAATATTTACCGAAAGGAGGTGAAATATGACGAGAGAAGATATGTCCATACAAAAAAACAAATACCTTAACTATACCGCGCTAATCGGCTTGGGGTTTCTTTGGATGGGTACAGCATATATTGTACAAGCTTATCGTTTGCTTCAGTTTTTGGATGGGAAGGTGATAAACCTACTGGTCTGTGGGGTTTATTATGTCTGCCAAGCATTCGGCATCGGTGCTGTCGGTTTTCTCTTTGCAAAGCAACCCATAATAGCCGGCGGTCATGCACTTCCCTTCTGGTCTACTCTCATCACGGTTGTGTGTGCAGCTGCAGCTGTATTTTTACCATTTGTACCAATCATCATAGCTGCCGGTGCACTCATGAACATAACGATAGGGGTGCTATCTGGCTGCTATCTGACAAGGCTGGCAACTGACATCCCGCAGCATCGCCGTGGAATTGTGTTTGGTGCTGCATATGCTTTCGGAAGTATCGGTACATGGCTTTTGTCTTTGCCGATGGATGCAAAATTCCTTTGGAGCAGTTACAGCTTTTATGCTGTTGCAGTACTTGCTGCAGCATCTCTTATTCTTTTGCGGCATCTTTCACCGCCTCCCAAGCAAGACAGCAGCTTGGAGCAACTTAGCCATAGTTTCAGTAAGAGAACCATCTGGCTAGCTGCAGCAGTGCTCTTTCTGCTGTCACTGGAGAATACGCTCGGGTTCTCCTTCCCGCTCAAGAGCGCTCCTAGCAGCGTAAATATTGAATTGACGCGTACTTTTTATGCGCTTGGCCTCATAATCGCAGGTCTTATCAACGATAGAAACCGTCGTTGGGGCGCAATATGCTCTTTGGCAGCGCTGGCTTTTCCCTTCGCTGCGCTGGCACTTGGCAGTAATGCTGTTGGAGAGACCGCAATGTGGATGGCCGCTTATCTGTTTCTTGGTTTTTGGTCGGCATACCGTATCCTTGTGTTTTCCGACATCTCGGCAAAAAGGGGCCTTCACGGGCTTGCAGCAGGCGGGCTTTTAGTTGGCAGGCTTGGTGAAGCCATAGGTACGCTCGGCGCAAGTTTTCTAGCTGGAGCACTGCTTATTGTGGCTAGCGCCGTAGTTTTCATTCTTGTAATCGCCTTATTCTTTTCTCTCTATCAAAAGATTTATTCCCCAATCATCAATGCAGAGGAGTTGGAAAAGCAGCGACTGCTGGAATATACAAGCCGCTTTAAATTGTCACCCCGAGAGCACCAGATTTTTAATCTCATTGTGCAAGGGATGTCAAACACTGAAATAGCTACCGCCCTATTTATCACTGAGAGTACGGTTAAATTCCATGCAGGGAATATCTTCAAGAAGACCGGTCTCTCCAGCCGTTCAGTGCTCATTACCGATTTTAAACTTCGAAATACACTTTAATAAAATTTAATGGAGGGTGTAAACATGTCTCAAAAGAGAGGTTGCCTGATATTAATCCTATTTTTGCTTTTGACAACAATCTTTTGCTCCTGTGGTGATGTCATAGTTGAGCCGAAATGGATTATAGGCGTTAAAGGTGCTGATGCAGCGGTGTTTTCCAGCCTTGATTATGCCAAGCTGCGTGAAGTCACCATTACAATCGAAAAAGAGCAACAAGACGGTAGTATCCTTGAAGAAACATGGGAGGGCGTTTATATAAAAGACGTTCTTGATTATCTCGGCATTACAGACTACTCTTCAATTACGCTTGCATCTTCAGATGATTTTTCGGTCGAGTATACACCCGACATCATAAACGATTCCTTAACCATTCTTGCAACAAGTTTGAACGGTAAAGATTTTAAGCACGAAGACGGATATATAAAAATTATCGCCGGTAATCAGCCGGAGAGCATGTGGATTGAAAGACCCGCTAAGATAAGTGTAAATAAATGAGTTTGCAAGTATTGATTAT
>JAKJBL010000029.1:0-3016 GCA_022707005.1 Bacillota bacterium
CAGCTGCGTCTCCTCTGCGCGGGCCGAGCTTAAGTATACGGGTATAGCCGCCGGCGCCGACTTCTTTTGCGCGCTTATCGTACTTTGGCGCAATCTCGCGAAAGAGCTTTTCAACAACCGGGTGCGCCTTATCAGCAGTGCGCTCTTTGTATTCGCTCTTGCTTTCTTTTTTAGATTTAAACTCGGGCACATCGTAAAGATACGCCATAAGCTGCCGCCTTGCGTGGAGCTTGCTCGGCAAATCGTTATGCACCTCGGTCTCAACGATTTGAAGCTTTTCGTTTCGTGTCTGCTTTTTTACTACAACGCTGTTTTGATATTCGTTTACAGCAAGCGTAACCAGCTTCTCTGCAATTGGCTGCACTTCCTTTGCGCGCTCAAGAGTGGTAATAAGCTTGCCATTCCATATAAGCGCTGTTGTCAGGCCGCGCAAAATTGCAACACGCTGATCCGTGGGTCTTCCCAGCTTGCGGTTTGCCATATTGGTTTCCTCCCTAAGGTTAGTTTATTCTTCGCTGTTGCGCAGCGAAAGCCCTAAAGCCGCAAGCTTTTGCTGCACTTCCTCAAGTGATTTCCTGCCGAGGTTCCTAACCTTCATCATTTCTTCAGCATTGCGCTGGACTAGCTCGTCAACCGAGTTTATCCCTGCGCGCTTAAGGCAGTTGTAGGAGCGCACAGAGAGGTCGAGTTCTTCAATGGTCATTTCAAGAATTTTTTCTTTTTTGTCTTCTTCCTTTTCGACCATTATCTCAACGCCATGCACATGTTCGGTCAGGTTTGTAAAGAGCGTCAGATGCTCTGAGAGAATTTTTGCAGCATAGCTTACTGCCTCATCAGGCCCGAGGCTCCCTGATGTCCACACTTCGAGAATAAGCTTATCAAAGTCGGTTGATGAGCCAACGAGCGTATCTTCAACAGTATAATTAACCTTTTCAACAGGTGTATAAATACTGTCAACCGGTATTTCGCCTATGCTCATCCCGGGGTGCTTATTCTTATCAGCAAGCACATAACCCCTGCCATGACCAATAGTAATTTCCATGTGGAGCTGTGCCTTTTCACTAAGCGTAGCTATATGGAGCAAGGGGTTAATTATTTCAACCTCAGCATCCGGCTTAATATCCTGCGCTTTAACCTCGCACGGCCCGACCGCATCAAGGTAGAGTCGCTTTGGTTCGCTGGAAAAAAGGCGGGCGCAAATTTCCTTAAGGTTGAGTATAATCTCAGGCACATCTTCTTTTATGCCTTCGATTGTAGAGAATTCATGAAGCACCCCGTCAATCTTAACTGAGGTAACTGCGACTCCGGGCAAAGAGGAAAGAAGCACGCGGCGAAGCGAGTTGCCAAGCGTTGTACCGAACCCGCGTTCAAGCGGCTCCACCTTGTATTTGCCGTAAGCGTCTGTTTTCTCAATACACTCGATTATAGGCCTTTCAATCTCAATCATTTGTTTCCTCCTTTTTAAGCCCTGCTGCAGCCTGCGCGGGCTACACCATCCATACGATTAAGGTATGCAGCAAACAAGTTGGCGCAATGCCGCCAACAGTCTTTTTGTTGCAGCCGCCGCTTACCTTGAATAGAACTCAACTATTAAGTGTTCTTCAATCGTAAGGTCGATATCATCGCGCTCTGGCATTGCCACAATTTTGCCTGTGAGGTTTTCAGCATCTACTTCAAGCCATTTAGGCACAGGCTTGCCTGCCCCCTGCTCACGCAACGCCTTAAAGCACTGCAGGTCGCGCGAACGTTCCTTTACACTTATTATATCGCCCGGTTTAACGAGATAACTCGGTATATCGACCTTCTTCCCGTTAATACGAAAATGACCATGCAGCACAAGCTGACGCGCCATCGGGCGGCTTTCGCCAAAACCAAGGCGGTAGACCACATTATCAAACCTGCGCTCAAGCAGGCAGAGCATATTCTCGCCTGTTATTCCACGCATATTTGTGGCCATATCGAAGTATTTCCTGAATTGTGATTCCAATACACCGTATGCGCGGCGGCACTTTTGTTTTTCTCTCAGCTGCACGCCGTACTCGGACTGCTTGCGGGCGCGCGCCTGGCCATGCTGACCCGGCGGGGTGTGGCGCTTTAGAACAGAGCATTTTGCACTGTAGCAGCGGTCACCTTTTAAAAACAGCTTAGTCCCCTCGCGGCGGCAAAGCCTGCAAACGGAATCCGTATATCTTGCCATTTTGGTTTGCCTCCTTATACTCTTCTGCGCTTGGGCGGACGGCAGCCATTGTGAGGAATTGGCGTTACGTCCTTAATCATGTTTACTTCGAGCCCAGCAGTCTGAAGCGCGCGAATTGCAGCTTCACGGCCAGAGCCCGGTCCTTTAATATAAACTTCAACAGTACGCAGCCCATGCTCCATTGCTGCTCTTGCAGCTGCCTCAGCAGCCATTTGCGCAGCGTAGGGCGTGGATTTACGCGACCCGCGGAACCCGAGCCCGCCTGCAGACGCCCATGAGAGCGCGTTGCCTGAGGTATCAGTTATCGTGACCATGGTATTGTTAAAGGAGGAGCGGATATGCGCTGCACCGCGCTCAATGTTTTTTCTTTCGCGGCGCTTACGCGAAGCTGCCTTTTTTATTTTAGCTTTTGCCATTGTCGCCTTCCTCCTATTTCTTTCTGCCCATGATGCGCTTGGGACCTTTGCGTGTACGCGCATTCTGCTTTGTGTTCTGCCCGCGCACAGGCAGCCCCTTGCGGTGACGAACACCGCGATAACAGCCGATTTCCATGAGCCTCTTAACATTCATGGAGACCTCGCGCCTAAGGTCGCCTTCAACCTTGACATTATGGTCAATATACTCTCTAAGCTTGCTTATATCGTTTTCGGTTAAATCGCGCACCCTAATTGCAGAATCAACACCGCATGCAGTGATGATTTCGGATGCGGTTTTTCTGCCGATGCCGTAAATATACGTCAAGCCTATTTCCACGCGTTTGTCTCTGGGCAGGTCTACACCAGAAATACGTGCCATATAGTTATTACACCTCCTGTAAAA
>JAKJBL010000029.1:3052-16808 GCA_022707005.1 Bacillota bacterium
TTACGCTATATGCTCTAAGCCCGCCGGTTTGCGCTAAATTAAGCGCCAGCCGCACCGGACGGGGAATTTTCGTTTTTTAGAACCCGCGCTTAATAGCGCTTGCTTCATTTAACCCTGTTTTTGCTTATGCTTTGGGTTATCGCAAATAACCATGACTCTGCCCTTGCGCTTAATGATTTTGCACTTTTCGCAAATGGGCTTAACCGAAGGTCTGACTTTCATAATTGCTCCTCCTAAACTCCCCGGCTGCTCAATTCTTTGCGCGCCAGGTTATTCTTCCGCGCGTAAGGTCGTAGGGAGAGAGTTCCACTGTAACCTTATCGCCCGGTAAAATACGAATAAAATTCATCCGCAGCTTTCCAGAAATATGCGCCAGTATTTTATGCCCGTTTTCGAGCTCCACCTCAAACATAGCGTTTGGAAAGGAGTCGGAAACTACGCCTTCAACTTCAATAACATCCTGTTTTGACAAACTATCCCTCCTTAGCTGTTTTGTCGGAATTATACCCGAGGTTAAGCAGGCAGTTGCGTATTTCCGCGTCAAAAACCTGTTTTCCCCCGAGGAGCTTCGTTTTTATGCCTTCTGCTTCCCTTGGCTCAAGCTTAAGATGCTTAACCTTCTTTTTTTTAGGCTTAGCGAGCTTGCGCAGGCAGCCGTCTGCAAGAAGCAGATAGTCTGCGTCTACGCAGCCAACTACAAGGAAGGCTCTGCCGCTATCCCTGCCTGCACGGCTTATTGCTACCCGACCAAGCAGTTCGTTAGTGCATTCATTCATTAACTACCACCTCCGCGGGATACTGCATCAGGGGATTTTGTCAAAAGCAGCGGCGCGCCCTTTGTAATCGCAATTGTGTTTTCATAGTGCGCGCTTGGCTTTCTATCGCTTGCAATAACAGTCCACCCGTCAGAAAGTACGCTTACAGCCGCACTTCCCATGTTAATCATAGGCTCTATTGCAATCGTCATCCCTGCAATAAGCCTTAAGCCATGGCCTTTGGTTCCGAAGTTTGGCACATCGGGCTGCTCGTGCATTGAGCGGCCTATGCCATGGCCCACAAGCTCGCGCACAACCCCATAGCCGTTTACTTCTGCATGCTCCTGAATTGCAAAAGAAATATCCCCAACCCTAAACCCTTCATAGGCATACTGCAGCCCCTTATAGAAGCATTCTTTTGTAACGCGCACCAGGCGCTCAACTTCAGCGGATACATTGCCTATAAGGAAAGTCCGCGCTGCGTCCGAATGCCACCCGTCAAGGCAGGCACCGACATCAACGCTTAAGATATCGCCATCTATAAGCGTGCGCGCTGACGGTATCCCATGGACCACTTCCTCGTTTATTGAGGTGCAGATGCTTGCAGGATACCCCCGATAATTAAGAAACGACGGCTCTGCGCCTCTTTCCCGGATAAAGTTATGCGCTGCCTCATCAAGAGCAAGCGTTGAAATACCGGGCGCTGCCATGCGCTCCATTAAATGCAGCACCTCTTCAACTATTTGCCCGGATTTTCGCATAAGCGCTATCTGGGCTTTGTCTTTTATGGTAAGCCCCTGCATTATGGCTCCAGCAAAGCTGCTATTCGCGCATCCACGTCTTCAGGCGTGCCTTCGCCGTCTACTGTGCGAAGCAGCCCCTTTTGGCTGTAATACGCAATTAGGGGGCGGGTCTCTGCCTCGTATACTGCAAGACGGTTTTTAACTGTTTCTAATTTGTCGTCTTCACGCTGATACAGCACGCCGCCGCAGCTGCAGGTGCTTTTTTCATAATGCGAAGTATGGTAAATTACCCCGCACTTAGGGCATCTGCGCCTGCCGCTTAACCTTTTTATGATAATTTCAAAGGGCACCTCAAGGTATATGACTGCGTCAAGCTCAACAAACTGCGCCAACGCGTCTGCCTGAACGAGGGTTCGCGGAAAGCCGTCAAGGATATAGCCGTTTTCGCACTCAGGCTCTTTAAGCTTTGCTCTGACCATATCAAGGATAATATTGTCAGGCACAAGCTCGCCCTTTTCGATGTAAGCGTGCGCTTTAAGACCAAGCTCAGTCTCTGCCTGGAGTTCCTGCCGCAGCATATCCCCTGTGGAAATATGCAAAAGCCTGAGTCGCCTGCACATAAGCGCAGCCTGAGTGCCTTTGCCCGCACCCGGGGGGCCTAAAAGTACAAGCCTCATGCCGTCTCCTTTTCTCAGTTCAAAAAGCCCTTGTAGTGGCGCATAAGCATCTGGTTTTGCAGCTGCTCCATTGTTTCAAGCGCAACGCTTACCATAATAAGCACACTTGTCGGACCAAATGGGGATTTAATGCTGAGCGCCCCCAGAAACAGATTAGGAATTATGGCAATTACAGCAAGGAAAAGCGCGCCGAAAAGCGTCAGCCTGCTGCTTATGCGCGCAAGATAATCGCTTGTCGGCTTACCTGGGCGTATGCCCGGAATGAAGCCGCCGTACTGCTGGAGGTTCTTGCTCATTTCAATTGGGTTAAACGAAATTGTCGTATAGAAATACGCAAAGCCGACTATGAGCAGCGCATAGAAAATATAATAAACTACTGTGCCCTGCTGCAGGTATTTAACATAAAACGCAGTAAAGCCCTGCAAAATGCCCTGCTGATAGTTTTTATCCACGATTTGAATTATCATCAGCGGCAGCTGCATAATAGTCATTGTAAAGATGAGGGGCATAACCCCGTTTGCATTAGCCTTCATCGGGATATGCGTGCTCTGCCCGCCATAAAGCTTGCGGCCAACAACGCGCTTTGCATACTGCACAGGCACGCGGCGCACGCCTTCGTTAATATATACGACAAGCGTTATTATTGCGACTATGAGCAGGAGCATTAGCGGCAGCGACCAAAGCGAAATCGCTCCGTCGCGGATATTGCCGAAAATAGTGATTGCAGATGTCGGAATCTGCGACACTATAGACGCAAAGATAATCATTGAAACTCCGTTGCCTATGCCGTTTTCTGTGATGCGTTCGCCAAGCCACATTAAAAATGCAGTGCCGCCTGTTGCAATAATGCCGATTGCTGCGTATGTAAACAGGTTCGCCTCATAAACTGCGCCGCTTCCAAGGCTTAAGACTATACCAACGGACTCAACCAGCGCAAAGCCTATGCCTACATAGCGCGTTACTTCCTGGAGTTTTTTGCGGCCGTCTTCTTCTTTTGCCATCCGCTCAAGCGCAGGTATGCCTATTTGCAAAAGCTGCATAATAATTGAGCTTGTAATATAAGGCGAAATACCCATGGCAAATATCGTGAAGTTCTTAAAGCCGCCGCCGGAAAGCAGGTTCAAAAACCCAAGCGCATCATACTGGCCGACCATCTGACCTATGTAGCCGGCATTGACGCCGGGGATAGGAATAAAGCACCCCAGCCTGTAAATAAGTATGAGCATAAGTGTTGTGAGAAGCTTTTTACGAATCTCTGCAATCTTGAACGCGTTTACCAGCGTCTTAAGCATTAGTCCATCACCTCAACGCGCCCGCCCTGTGCTTCAATGGCGTCTTTCGCAGAGTTGGAGAATTTAGCTGCTCTTACAGTGAGCTTCTTTGTAAGCTCGCCCTGACCGAGCACCTTCAAACCGTCTTTTTTAATTTTGCTGATTAAGCCAAGCTCCTTCAGCAAGGATGCTGTGACAATTGTGTCGTTTTCAAGGCAGTCAAGCGCGGACAAGTTTATAACAGTATATTCTTTTGCAAAAATATTCGTAAACCCCCGCTTTGGCAAGCGCCTTGCAAGCGGCATCTGGCCGCCTTCGAAGCCGTGTTTCTTGCTCCCGCTGCGCGCCTTCTGACCCTTATGCCCCATTGTGGAGGTCTTGCCCATGCCTGACCCGGTTCCGCGTCCTACTCGCTTTGAAGCCCTTGTTGAGTTAGCAGCAGGCTTCAGCTCATGCAATTTCATGGTATATCCCCCCTTATGCTTCTTCCACCTTAATCAGGTGTTTTACCTTAAATATTTTGCCGCGGGTGCAGGCATTATCAGGCTGCACCGTAAAGCTGTTGATTTTCTTTAGACCAAGCGACTCAACAGTAGCCTTTTGGTCTTTTAAAGCACCGATTGTGCTTTTTACAAGCGTTATTTTAAGCTGTGCCATTTTATGCTCTCCTTTCTTTAAGGTCAGTCGAGGATTTCAGACACAGACTTGCCCCTAAGCCGCGCCACCTGTTCTGCTGTGCGCAGCTGCATCAGGCCATCCATTGTAGCCTTTACGCAGTTTGACGGGTTGTTGGAGCCATAGCTCTTTGTGCGGATATCCTTAACGCCTGCCATTTCGAGAACTGCGCGCGCAGGGCCGCCTGCTATTACGCCTGTTCCCTCTTCTGCAGGGAGCATACGCACATGCCCTTTGCCAAACCTTCCTTCGACCTGGTGGGGTATTGTTGTGCCGACAATAGGCACGTCAATCATATGGCGCTTTGCAGCCTCAATCCCCTTGCGGACTGCTTCAGGGATTTCAGCAGCTTTTCCCATTCCAACGCCTACACGGCCGTTTTCATTGCCAACAACCATAAGGGCTGAAAACCGGAAGTTGCGGCCGCCTTTTACAACCTTCGCAACTCTGTTTATATAGACAAGGCGTTCCTTAAATTCAGGTGCCTCCTGCTCAAAACGTCTGTTCTGCATCTTATCCTCCTTAGAAATCCAGCCCTGCACTGCGGGCGCCCTCTGCAAGCGCGGCAACCCGGCCTGTGTAAAGATACCCGCCCCTGTCAAAGACCACTTTGCTCACGCCCTTTTGTACAGCGCGGCGGCCAATCAGCTCGCCAACAATCTTAGCAGCCTCAGCCTTTGACTTTGCTTCAAGCTGGGGCTTTAGCTCTGCATCGAGCGTAGATGCTGCTGCCAGCGTGCTGCCGATTTCGTCATTTATCAGCTGCGCATAAATATGGTTAAGGCTTCTGTATACGTTGAGCCTCGGACGCTCGCTTGTGCCTATAAGATGCCTGCGGCTGCGGGCATGGCGCGCCTTGCGTACAGCGTTTTTATCTTTGCTTGAAATCATTGCGCTTACTCCTTCCTACGCATTATTTGCCCGTTTTGCCTTCCTTGCGGCGGATAATCTCATTGCTGTACCTGATTCCCTTGCCCTTATAGGGTTCGGGCTCGCGTGCAGCGCGGATATTAGCCGCCACTTGGCCAACGAGCTGTTTATTTATGCCGGAAACAATAATGCGGTTTGGAGCCGGCACATCGATTTGTATTCCTTCTGGTTCTATGAACTCGACATTGTGCGAGTAACCGAGGTTAAGCACAAGCTTGTTCCCCTGCTTTTGTGCCCTGTAGCCAACGCCTGCGATTTCAAGCGTTTTTGAAAACCCGGTTGTTACACCTAAAACCATGTTGTTAATGAGCGTGCGGGATAACCCGTGGAGCGAGCGGCTGCGCTTATCATCGCTTTTGCGCTTTACATTAAGACTGCCTTCGCTCTGCTCAAGGCTGATTTCATGCGGAATATGCTCAAAGAGCTGCCCCTTGGGGCCTTTGACAGTTACGGTGTTATCCTCACCGACCGTGATTGTCACTCCGCTCACTATATTGACCGGAAGTTTTCCGATTCGCGACATTTCTACACCTCCTGTAAATGCGCAAGATTACCATACATAGGCAAGCACTTCGCCGCCTACAGCCTGTTTACGCGCTTCTCTGTCAGTCATCACTCCGTGCGAAGTGGAGACAATTGCAATTCCCAAGCCGTTAAGCACCTTGGGCATTGCATCCTTTCGGGCATAAACTCTAAGACCCGGGCGACTTATGCGCTTAAGGCCCACGATTACCCTCTGCTTGTTCGGGCCGTATTTGAGCTGGATACGGATGGACTTTTGCACGCCGTTCTCAAGGAGCTCATATCCTCGGATATAACCTTCACTGAGGAGAATCTGCGCAATGGCTTTTTTTATTGAAGATGCCGGAACATCGACTGTATCGTGTTTTGCCACAAGCGCGTTGCGGATGCGTGTAAGCATATCTGCAATAGGGTCGGTCATGTTAGTTTCCTCCTTCTTACCAGCTTGCCTTGCGCACGCCGGGGATTTCGCCCTTATATGCAAGGTTGCGGAAGCAAATGCGGCAAATGCCATATTTACGCAGCACTGCGTGCGGTCTGCCGCATATTCTGCAGCGTGTGTATGCGCGCGTGCTGAACTTGGGTGCGGCTTGTTGTTTATTTATCATGCTTTTTTTTGCCACGGTTTTCCTCCTTAATTCAGCCCTGGGCAAAGGGCATGCCCAAAAGGCTCAAGAGTTCTTTCGCCTCTTCGTCGCTCTTTGCAGTAGTTACAAAAATAATATCCATACCGCGTACTTTGTCAACGTCATCATAATTGATTTCCGGGAAAATCAGCTGCTCCTTGACGCCTAACGCATAGTTGCCGCGGCCGTCAAAGGATTTTACAGAGACACCGCGGAAGTCGCGCACTCGCGGCAAAACAATATTCATGAATTTATCGGCAAAATGATACATTCTGTCGCCGCGGAGCGTTACCTTTGCGCCAACATTCATGCCTTCTCTTAGCTTGAAGTTTGCCACGGACTTCTTTGCCTTAGTGATTATCGCCTTTTGCCCCGAAATCAGAGCAAGCTCCTCACAGGCATTCTCCAGACCCTTCGGGTTATCCTTTTCTGAGCCAAGGCCCATATTAAGCACGACTTTTTCAAGCCTTGGAATCTCCATTACGTTTTTATACCCGAACTTCTCCTGCATTTGAGGAGCAACCTCGGCCCTGTATTTTTCCTTAAGGCGAGGTATGCCGGATAAGGACTTCAAGTCTTCCTGTGCTGCTCTTTTCTTTTTTGCGGATGCCTGAGCCGCATCTTTTTTCGCTGCGCTTTGCTTAGCCTGCTGCTTTGCCATTTGAAACTCCTCCCTTCCGGCTTAATCCATTGATTTGCCGCATTTTTTGCATACGCGGACTTTCTTTTCGCCTTCAAACGCATGGCCAACGCGCGTTGGTTTTGAGCATTTCGGGCAAATAAGCATTACATTGCTTGCGTGGATGGCGCCTTCCTGCTTAATGCGCCCGCCCGCGTCGCCCTGCCTGCGCGGCTTTTGGTGGCGTGTCATCATATTTGCGTTTTGCACAATTACCCGCTCCTCTTTTGGGAGGCTCACAAGCACTTTGCCTTTAACGCCTTTGTCCTTGCCTGTAATAACTATTACAGTGTCATCCTTTTTTACATTGAGCTTTTTCATCGCTGCCCTCCTTAGAGCACTTCCGGCGCGAGGGACACGATTTTCATGTAATCGCGCTCACGCAGCTCGCGCGCCACAGGCCCGAAAATACGGGTTCCGCGGGGCTGCTTTTGGTCGTTTATTATAACTGCTGCATTATCATCAAAGCGGATATAGCTGCCGTCCGATCTATGCACGCCTGAAACAGTGCGTACTATTACAGCCCTAACGACATCCTTCTTTTTGACTGCGCCGCCAGGTTGTGCAGATTTTACAGAGGCAACTATAACATCGCCAATGTTTGCAAACCTACGAAATGAGCCGCCTAAAACTCGAATGCACATAATTTCTTTTGCACCGCTGTTATCTGCGACCTTCAGCCTTGTTTGTGGTTGAATCATTCTAAACTCCTCCTTACTTGGCCTTTTCGAGGATTTCGACCAAGCGCCAGCGTTTACCCTTTGACAGGGGGCGGGTCTCCATAATCCTCACGGTATCGCCGATACCGCAGGTGTTTTCTTCATCGTGAACCTTAAACTTATGGGTACGGTTGACCATTTTGCCGTAAAGAGGGTGGCGCACTTTTGTGCGGATTGCCACTACTATGGTCTTGTTCATTTTATCGCTTACAACTACGCCTGTTCGCGTTTTGCGGTACCCTCTGATGCTTTCTTCCATAGCCTGCTCCTCCTCCCTCATTCGGCAGCTACCTTGAGCTCGCGCTCTCGGATTAGCGTCTTAACACGGGCAATATCTTTTTTGCATTCCTTTATCCGCTGGGGGTTGCTTAACTGCCCTGTGGCCAGCTGGAAGCGGAGATTAAAGAGCTCAGTCTTAAGCTCGCGCTCGCGCACGTCAAGCTCTTCGTTTGTCATTTCACGCATTTTATTCGCTTTCATTGACTGCACCACCTTCCTGCCCGGAATCCTTCTTAACAACCTTGCACTTTAGCGGCAGCTTATGCATTGCAAGGCGCAGCGCCTCTGATGCAGTTTCTTCGCTTACTTCCGCAATTTCAAAAAGCACGCGGCCGGGTTTAACTACAGCCACCCAGTATTCGGGTGAGCCCTTGCCGCTTCCCATCCTGGTTTCAGCAGGTTTTTTGGTAACGGGCTTATCCGGGAATATTTTTATCCAAACTTTGCCGCCGCGCTTTATATAGCGGGTCATGGCAATACGGGCTGCCTCAATTTGGTTGCTGGTTACCCAAGCAGGCTCCATTGCAACAAGGCCGTATTCGCCGTATGTAATCGTGTTGCCCCTTAAGGCCTTGCCCTTCATGCGGCCTCGGAATACTCTTCTTCTTTTTACTCTTTTAGGCATCAACATTGTTACCTGCCTCCTTCTTGCCTGCGTGCCTTGCCGAGCACCTCGCCCTTGTAAATCCACACCTTGACGCCTATGCGCCCATAGGTTGTATGCGCTTCTGCAAAGCCATAGTCAATATCTGCGCGCATAGTCTGCAGCGGGATTGAGCCGTCGTGGTAGCCCTCGCTGCGCGCGATTTCCGCGCCACCGAGCCTGCCTGCGCACAAAAGCTTAATGCCCTTTGCGCCTGCTTTCATCGAACGCCCCATTGCCTGCTTCATCGCACGGCGGAAGGAAATGCGCTTTTCAAGCTGTGCTGCAATATTTTCTGCAACAAGCTGCGCGTCCGTATCCGCGTTGCGGATTTCGAGGATATTTATGTTTACCGGCTTGCCGATAAGCTTTGAAATGTCGGCGCGTATAGCGTCAACGCCTGCGCCGCCTCTGCCTATAAGCATGCCCGGGCGGGATGTGCGGATATTGACCGTAATTTTGCCTGCTGCGCGTTCGAGCTCAATGCGGGATATGCCTGCAGCAAAATACTTCGCTTTTACATGGTCTCTGATTTTTCTATCTTCAACCAAAAAATCGGCAAAGTCTTTTTTTGAAGCATACCAACGGGTATTCCAATCCCGTATTACACCGACGCGAAAGCCGTTCGGATTTACTTTTTGACCCATTGTAACCCTCCTTTACTTTGCCTGATCCAAAATTATCGTAATGTGGCTTGAACGCTTTCTTATGCGCATTGCTCTGCCTTTTGCAGCAGGGCGAAAACGCTTTAGCGTAGGACCCTGATCTGCAAACACTTCAGCCACATAGAGGGTGTCTGCGCTCAGATTCAGGTTATTCTCAGCGTTTGCAAGTGCAGAGTTAAGCAGCTTTTCAACAACCGGAGCTGCGGCTTTCGGCGTGTTTATAAGGATTGCCTGAGCCTGACCCACGGATTTGCCGCGTATAAGGTCTATTACTAACCTTACCTTTCGCGGGGATATTCGCACATGGCGGGCAATTGCCCTTGGCCGCAAATCTCTTTGTTCACGGCGTGCTTCGGATTTTTCTCTAATTCTCGTTGCCATTTATTGAATATCCTCCTTACCTTGCGCCTGAGGAGCGCTCGGAGCCCTTATGCCCGCGGAATGTACGGGTGGGCGCAAACTCGCCAAGCTTATGCCCTACCATATCCTCAGTTATATATACAGGCACATGCTTGCGCCCGTCATGCACTGCTATCGTATGGCCGACGAACTCGGGAAAAATGGTTGAGGCGCGCGACCATGTGCGCACAACGGATTTCCTGCGGGTGTCGTTCATATCCGAAAGGCGCTTGTAAAGGCGTTCATCCACATAGGGACCCTTTTTAATTGACCTTGACATTGTTGCTCTCCTTCCTCAAACTCATTTGCCGCCGCGCCGGCGAACGATGAACTTATTGTTCGGGTTCTTGCGGCTGCGCGTCTTATGGCCAAGCGCAGGCTTGCCCCACGGGGTGACAGGGCCGGGCTTGCCTATCGGGCTCTTGCCCTCGCCGCCGCCGTGCGGGTGGTCGCACGGGTTCATGGCTGACCCGCGCACTGTAGGCCTAAAGCCCTTGTGCCGTGTGCGGCCAGCTTTGCCAAGCTTTATATTCTCGTGGTCAACGTTTCCAACTTGACCGATTGTCGCCTTTGCAACCATGGGCACAAGACGCACCTCGCCTGAGGGCAGGCGCACCTGGGCATAACTGCCTTCCTTTGCCATAAGCTGCGCAGCGTTTCCTGCAGAACGCACGAGCTGCGCGCCTTTACCCGGCTTCAGCTCGATGCAGTGAATCATTGTTCCTACAGGAATTGAGCGGATTTCGAGCGCATTGCCGACTTTAATGTCCGCGCCCTCGCCCGAAAGCAGCGTATCGCCCACATTTAAGCCTAAAGGCGCAATGATATAGCGCTTTTCGCCGTCTAAATAGTTTAAGAGCGCAATATTTGCAGAGCGGTTCGGGTCGTACTCGATTGAGGCAACCTTTGCCGGCACGCCGTCTTTGTTGCGCTTAAAGTCGATAATGCGATACCTGCGCTTTGCTCCGCCGCCGCGATGCCTGACTGTTATGCGGCCATGCTTGTTGCGGCCGCCGGTGCGGCGAATTTCGCTGAGCAGGGATTTTTCCGGCTCTGTGCATGTAATCTCCTCAAAGGAAGAGACAGTCATAAAGCGCTGGCCTGGTGTGGTCGGGTTAATCTTTCTGATTGACATGGAGTCCTCCTTACTGAGTCATGCTGTCGAAAAACTCAATCCCTTTTGAGTCCTTCTTGAGCTTGACGTAAGCCTTTTTTGTGGACGCCCTGCGGCCCTGCGTGCGCCCCTGCCGCCTGAGCTTGCCAAGGCGGTTTATGGTATGCACACTGTCCACCTTCACGCCAAAGGCAGCTTCTACTGCCTGGCGGATTTCAGTTTTGTTTGAGCGCTTGTCTACCACAAACGTATAGGTCTTGGAGGGCAGATAGTCGTAGCTCTTTTCTGTGAGCACCGGCTTTATGATAATATCGTGCGGGTTCTTCATCAGCTGTAAACCTCCTCGACCATTTTAAGCGCATCCTCAGTTAATATGAGCTTGCTGTATTTTAGTATCTCATACACATTGAGCGTGCCTACAAGCGTTGTCTTTACGCCCGGGATATTCCCTGCTGCGCGCTCAACGATTTCGTCCTTTTCTTTTAGCACTATAAGCGCGCGGTCTACCTTTAGTGCATTTAGTACTTTAACCATTTCTTTTGTCTTTGGCGCAGCTATATCAAGCGCATTAAACACGATAAGTTCGTTCTCATTAACCTTGCTTGTAAGCGCGCTTTGCATCGCTATTCGCTTGACCTTTTTGTTGACGCTTAGGCGATAATCGCGCGGCTTGGGCGCAAAAACTACTCCGCCATGTCTCCACTGAGGCGAGCGTGTGCTGCCCTGTCGGGCGCGTCCTGTTCCTTTTTGGCGCCATGGCTTAATGCCTCCGCCTCTGACCTCTGCGCGGGTGAGCGCACTCTGTGTCCCTTGGCGCTGGTTTGCAAGGTATGCGCGAACTACTTCGTGCATAACGGCTTTATTGACCGGAACTGCAAAGACTTCTTCCGAAAGCTCAATTTCGCCAACCTGCGCGCCTGTTATATCATGCAATGCTACTTTAGGCATGTGGCTTCCTCCTTAATACTTGGCTTACTTCTTGAGAGTGCTTTTAACAACAACCATGCCGCCCTTTGCTCCGGGCACTGCGCCCTTAACAAGCAGCAGATTGCGCTCTTTATCTACACGCACTACTTCAAGGTTCTGCACTGTAACCCTGCTTGCGCCCATATGTCCGGGCAGCTTCTTTGTTTTGAACACCTTTGAAGGGTCGGAGCACGCGCTCATAGCGCCTGGTGTGCGGTAGGAATGCGAGCCGTGCGTTTTGCGGCCGCGCGCCTGGTTATGGCGCTTGATTGCGCCTGCAAAGCCCTTGCCTTTTGATTTGCCGGTTATGTCAACGCGCTCTCCTGTTTCGAATGTATCTGCAGTCAGTACTGCCCCTACTTCGTAGTCAGCCGCGTTTTCAAGCTTGAGCTCGCGCAGATAGCGCATTGTACGAACGCCCGCCTTTTCGAAATGTCCTTTTTTCGGCTTGTTTGCAAGCCTCTCGCGAAGTTCGCCAAATCCAACCTGTATCGCGCTGTACCCGTCATGTTCAACTGTTTTTTTCTGTATAACAGGGCATGGACCTGCCTCAACCACAGTTACAGGAATCATGGTACCGTCACTTAGAAAAAGCTGCGTCATACCTACTTTTTTGCCTACTATGGCTTTTTTCATTTATTCATACCTCACTTGCTTACAGTTTGATTTCAATGTCAACGCCTGCAGGCAAATCGAGCTTCATGAGCGCGTCTACGGTCTTTGCCGTTGGCTGGAGAATATCGATAAGCCTTTTATGGGTGCGCATTTCAAACTGCTCCCGTGCGTCCTTGTACTTATGCGGCGAACGGAGTATAGTAACTACTTCCTTTTCAGTGGGCAGCGGCACAGGTCCGCTTATACGCGCGCCTGTTCGCTTGGCTGTTTCTACGATTTTTTCCGCACTCTGGTCAATCAGGCTGTGCTCGTATGCTTTGAGCTTGATGCGGAGCTTTTGATTTGCCATATTATTTGGGCCTCCTTCTTAAAATTGGGCTGTACACTCGGCCGTGTGTTTCTCTCTTTTCTTATGCGCCGGAACTCCTCCCGGCTTAAAACGACACTCGGCCAAAGCGCCATCACTCTTAGGAACAGTCTGCAAAAATTACCCGGATGGCAACCGGCAACCTTTTGCTTCATCCTATGCTGCACAAAACGGCTTGCCCGAAATGCGCAGCAAATGTATTCTATACTAAACGAAAAACGAATGCAAGCGGAAATTTCACTATTTTTGCGTGTATTTTCACAAAACGCCCGGATGCGTTGTAAACTGCGTCCGTGCGGGTGTTTTTTTAAGGGTCAAGCTTAAAAAAGCAAGCTAAGAGACCATATCCCCCTGGTGCGCGATAAGCGTTGCATCGAATACACCTTCGATTCTAAGGAATTTATCTACAACTGAAGTTTCATCATCGTGAAGGCGCACTTCGACTGTAAGCTCAATCCCCTCGCGCTGGCTTGTGCGGCTCCTTACCCTTGTGCGGGGGAGCTGCTTTATAAGGTTTTTAACCCCTGCGTTTGCAGCTTCGTGAAAATGCAATATTAAAAGGTAGGGCATGCTTGCGCGCAGCTTAAACGCAGTTATCAGCACCATAACAAGCCCAATAACTGCAGCGCCTATAAAGGCAACATCAAAAAACTGTGCTCCAAGCGCAATGCCCTCGCCAACTGCCCAGAACATATAAGCTGTATCCATAGGGTCTTTGACTGCTGTACGGAAGCGGATTATTGATAGCGCACCAACCATGCCAAGGCTTAAGGTCAGATTGTTCACAATAAGAATAAGCACGAGTGATGTGACCATAGTAAGCATAATGAGGCTTAGGTTAAATGTGCGCGAATACAGCACTCCGCCAAAGGTCTTTTTGTAGACGAAGAAAATAAATCCACCAAGAAGCAGCGACACAAGCAGCGTGATGATTATCTGCAGCGGCGGTAGCGGGCTGCTGAAAAGGTGCTTGATATCAAAAATATTTGCGATAGGGTCAGGCATAATAAAATCCTCCTATTCGTATTTCCTGCACAGGCAATACTTGCTAATTGCGCTGCGCTGTGCGTTTTGCACAGGCTGTACAAGGCTTCGGATATGGCCCGGAAGG
>JAKJBL010000029.1:16907-18988 GCA_022707005.1 Bacillota bacterium
CAGTTGCGCGAAAAGCTGTGCGGATATTTTGGTCAAAGGTAACCCGCACATCTTCAATAGGGAACACATACGCCTCGCGATAATATTCGACTATAACGCGCGGCTTGAGGTTGCGCGTGCGAAATACCGCGTACATTTCGTGGGCAAACGGTTCGCTCCTGCTTAAAAGAAAGCCGAAGTTCCCGTTTATAAGCGCGTCGCACTCAGCCCTTGAAACTTTAAGCACGCTTTTTTGAACATAGGAACCTTCTTTGCGTTTGCACTCAAGCTTAACGCCTGTATCCTTATAATTATAGCTTCGAATGCGGTATTTCCTTCTGCAGTCCGTGCCGTCGAGCTTTTCCTGCAGAGCGCTGTCCTCATAATCGTCAAAATAAAGGCTGCGTATAAAATACTTGCCGCTTTTTAGCGCAAACCTGTCACGATCCATAGTTAGCGAGAGCCTGCGGCTTATAAGCTCGTACTCAGCCTGTCCTATATAATACTTAAGCTCATGCCTGAAGGTTCTTTCACTCACCCGAACACCTCCCGCATATACGCATCCGATAAATTAAATTCGCTTTTAAGCTGCGCTTTAATTTGTTTTGGGCGCTCATTCGCAAACTTTCGGATATATTCAATGCTGCGCAGAAAACTCTCATAGCTGCCGTAAACCTCCTGGTGTTGTTTAACGCCCATAAAGGTCGGGCCGTTGAACTTTTCGCGCTCTCGCTTGATTTCCGGCTCTACATCAGCATAAAGCGAATCTATAAGTTTATTTACACGCTCAGGCGCATAAACCGTATCCATAAGCTCTCCAAAGCGGCGAATAAATCTGTCCTTCCAGCCCGGGTTGCTCAGCATTGCATTAAATAAATCAGAGGCTGCAGGTACAGTGCCTCTGCGGTTTTTTATGGTGGTATGCTCAATATTGTTAAAGCCCCAGCAAAAATCATAAAATACCCATTTCCATTTGCCACCGGGCAGCTTGTAATACTGGATATTTGCATAGTCCGTATTGCCTGTATAAAGCTCGCAAATCATATAATCCATAAAACTGTCCGCATCAAGGCGCTCATCAACATATTTGTAGTTCGCCTCTTGGGAAAGGTCGTGAGTTCTGATATAGTCCATAAGGCTCAGCCACTCCTTATTGCTCCCATGGGATATTTGGGTGCTCGCCTTAAGCAAATTAAGCGAGTCCGAGTCCGAAACCCCCTCATGCGCTGCAACAAAGAAGCGGCTGCGCTTTTCTTTTAGAAAGTACACGCCCCAGTATTCACCGTTCAAGTAGAGCACATAGGGCTTGTACGCCTGAAACAGGAAGCGCACATCCGTTCCTTCAAGAAGCCCAGTGGAAAGCTCATCACGGATTTTTGAGCGGTTTTGGTCCTGGGCGCCTGCACGCAGCACAAGCGATTTATATTCAGTAAATTGCCTGTTTTCAAAGAACGGGTATTCCATGCGGTTGCTTCCGTATTGCGAGCGCGCAATAATATTAAAGGCCTTCTGGCTTCTTCCGCGGCCGAACGCCCCGCCTATGCGAGCTGAAACATCCTGAGAAAATGCAAGCAGATTATCTTCGCCATATATTGCAAAATTAAAAGGCCGTTCCCACGCAGTCTGCATTTCTTCGCCCTGCGTGCCCCTGCCCTGGTAGAAGTTCGCGTTAAGAAGCGCCTCATCATACGGCAGATCCGGGTCATATTTTTCGCCGAATGCATAAATTCCGCTTTTTTTATCCCAAAGGTGCTTGGGGTCTGTTACAAGCGCAGCTATTGGCAAAGTATGCTTCGCGCCGTCGTTATAAAACAAATATGTGCCTGTTGCTGCAGGCCCCGGCAGATACCCCTCGCGTACTGCAACTGCGCGAATAACCGTGTTTTTTTCAAGTTTTATCGGCTCTGCATAAAGCGTTGAGGCAGGTGTAGGCACAGTGCAGTCAATAGTATAAAATATCTTAGAGCCTTCATCAGCGCTTAGAGCAACTTCTATGCCATGCTCATATACACCGGGCTGAGTTGAAAATTCGGACAAAGCCGTTATCCCGAGATAGCCTTCTGAGTTTTTTTCGCCTGGAGTCGGGCTTTTAAAATATCTTA
>JAKJBL010000002.1:0-25774 GCA_022707005.1 Bacillota bacterium
CTTTGGCTGGAGCTGTTTATAACCAAGCGAAACCCGTTCTTTTTCAGCATCAACATTAAGTACTAAAACTTCGATTTGCTGGCCGATTTTTAAAATATCGGATGGGTGCTTAACACGGCCCCAGGCGATATCTGTTACATGCACAAGGCCATCAATTCCGCCTATGTCTACAAATGCCCCAAAATCGGTTATCCTGCGTACTGTACCGGATAATTTGCTGCCGATTTCAAGTGAACCCCATTTTTGTTTCTTTTCGTTTTCAAGTTCAGCAAGCAGCACATTTTTTTGAGAAGCGACTATACGTCTGCGGGACTTGTCCACTTCTATGACAGAAAGCTTCAGCTGCTGTCCTACGAAGTCTGAAAGGTTTTCAACATATTTTGTTGATACATGCGAGGCTGGTACGAACGCGCGTACGCCTTTTATTGAGGCAATAAGTCCGCCTTTGACAACCTCTTTGCCAACGCCTTCAAAGACCTTTTCTTCGTTTAAGGCTTCTTCCATAAGCTCATCCCAAAGGCGCTTGCTTTCAACGCTTTTTCTTGAGAGCAGGACATTGCCTTCGCCATCGTTGACCTTTATAACTTCGACCTCTATTGGGTCGCCGATTTTCAGCATGTCTTCCGGATTAGCATCAGGGTCGGACGAGAACTCATTCTTTGGGATGAACCCATCGGATTTGTAGCCGATATTTACGCATACCTCGCCATCTGCAATTTGGACTACGGAACCTTTAATAATTTGCCCATTTCGGATTCTTACCATTGTTTTTTCTAAGGCTTCCGCGAAACTGTCGCCTGATGAGTCTGCTGTTTCATGCACTTGTTTGGCTTCCTCTTGCTCGGGTTCATCGACAGCTGCCGAATCTTCAGTATTAACCGGGTTGTCCTGGGGCACAGGCATTTGCTCGGTCTCAGGCTGTGAGGCTTCGGGTTCTCCTTCTGGCGGGCTTTGCTCCTGCGCTTTTGGAGCCTCCACCTCAGTGGAATCGGCCAGCGTCTTTTCCAGTTCGTTCATTACAGTTACAACCTCCCTAATCATCCATTGCGGCGTTGATGCGCCTGCAACAACACTTATTATATCATTGGAGTGAATATTATCAAGCAAAAGTTGGCTCGGATTCTGCACTGTATAGGTGTTTTCGCAGCTTTGTTTACATACTTGGGCGAGCTTTTGCGTATTAGAGCTGTTATGACCGCCGACAACTATCACAACTGTGCTTTCTTGCGCAAGTTTTTTTGCTTCCTGCTGACGTGAAGAAGTTGTATCGCATATTGTATCATGCACTGTAAGATTCTCGCATTTATCCTGCAGCGCTTCGCGGATTTCGTTAAATTGTTCGCGCTGGAGCGTTGTTTGGGCAACAAGGCAGCCTGGTGAAGCTGACTTTTCAAGCGCATCTGCAGCTGCAGCGTCTTTTAGGATAACAGCGCCTGTTCCTGCCCAACCGCGTATGCCCTCAACCTCAGGGTGTTCAGGCTCCCCTGCTATAAATATTCTTTCGCCTTTTTTTACTGCAATGCGAACAATTTCATGTATGCGTTTGACAAAAGGGCAAGTCGCGTCTTTTATTACAATTCCGACATCTTTGCATTTTGCAAACACTTCAGGACCCGCTCCGTGAGAGCGTATAATCAAAAGGCTCCCCCTTGGCAGCTCCTCAATTTTTTTCGGGTCAATCGGAAGTATATCTTTTGAAATGAGTTCTTCTACAACCGAAGGGTTGTGAATAAGTTCACCAAGCGTATAAACAGGCGCCCCGGGACTTTTGCAGGAGAGCGCAAGCTCTACTGCCCGCTTTACACCAAAGCAGAAACCTGCGTTTTCTGCAACAGTAATCTTCATTAGCGCGCCTCCACTTTAGTCTGAAGCGCATGAATTGCATCGCTGATTTCATCTGTAAAAACATCGAGAAGCTTTGATTTAGGCGTAGAGGCAATAATGTCGCCGACAAAAATCGGGCTGCCCACAGCCATTACCAAACGGCATTTTTTAAAACTGTCTCGTCTTATATACATTGGCACAACAGGAGCTCCTGAGCGTATAGCCAAAAATGCGGCACCCTTTTCTAAATCATCAAGGTCATCTGTTATTGTGCGCTTGCCTTCAGGAAAAATCCCAAAAACTTTTCCCTTTTCAAGTACCTGCATTGCATTCCTTACTGAGCCTAAATCCGAATGCTTCCTGCTGACAGGGAAAGCGAACAGCGCCCTGAAAAAAAGGTTTCCGAGCCAGCCCTGAAAAAGTTCGGCTTTAGCCATAAAATGTATGTAGCGCGGCGAAACCATAGCCATCATGACAGGATCCCACATAGAAATATGGTTGCATACAAAGATTGCCTTCCCTCTAATAAGCAGGTTTTCTTTACCCATAACTATTGGCCGCATAATTAAACCTACAATTGGCAGGAGCAGGTATTTAATGAGAATATAAAGCATTTAATCACCCCGAGACTTTGAGCGTATTGCGCTGAGCACAGCTTCTACGCTCTCTTCAATGCTTTTATCGGTTGTATCTATGACAAGCGCGCCCTGAGCCTTTTTTAACGGTCCGCAGTCGCGCGTAGTATCAAGATGGTCACGCTCTAAAATGGATTTTTCCATTTCGTCAAGCGAAACCTGGGGCTGGTTTTTCTTTATAAGCTCTTTTAGGCGGCGTTCTGCACGCACACGGGCAGAGGCAGTTATAAAAAACTTATGTTCTGCAAGAGGCATTACAACAGTGCAGATATCCCTTCCGTCCATAACAATCGAACCCTTATCTGCGATGCGCTGCTGCAGCTTTACAAGTTTTTCGCGAACTTGGGCATGAACGCCAATATCCGAAGCGCCCTTGCTCAGCGTTTCAGTTCGAAGGAGGTCAGTTACGTCTTTGCCGTTTAGGAACATGCGCTGGCTGCCATTGCAGTATTCCACGCAAATATCCGCATCTTTAAGCAGGCGGGTCACGCCATCTGCGTCATTTGGGTCAACCCCGTTTCTAAGCGCAAAAAGCGCAAGCGTGCGGTACATTGCGCCTGTATCCAGGTACGGAATATTAAGTTTTTTGGCTACAGCTTTCGCAATAGTGCTTTTACCCGCACCTGCAGGGCCGTCAAGACCGATATGTGTATGCATTATATACCCCCTAGTGCCTTATGAGCCCTTGAGCATTCCTGCAAGCCTGCCTGTTGACCAGGCAATTTGCAGATTGTAACCGCCTGTAAGCGCATCAACATCGAGGACTTCGCCCGCAAAATACAAACCCCGAACAAGCTTTGATTCAAGTGTTGAAGGGTTAACTTCTTTTACAGAAATACCACCTGCAGTAATTATAGCTTCATCAAGCGGTCGAGTACAGCGTATTTGAAGAGACAGGCCCTTGAGCAAATCTATAAGCGCTGCCCGTTCTTTTGCCGTAAATTCGGATACACTGAGCTTAGGGTTAAGGTTAGTAAGCTCAAGCACCTGAAGCAGCAGTTTTTTGGGGAGCAGACCGCTTAGCGCAGCTTCGAGCGGCTTTTGCTTTGATGCATCTAAATCACGAAGCAGTCTGCTGTTTAATTGTTCTTTTGTGAGACCGGGTTTTAAGTCTATACTCAGCCTGAAGTCTTTTGGGTCTCTGCCCATCTTCGCGCTTGCGGAAAGCACGAGAGGGCCGGATACGCCAAAATGGGTAAACAGCATTTCGCCAAGCTCTTTATAAACTAGCCTGTTTGACTCGAACGCGCTCAAACTCACGTTCTTGAGCGACAGCCCTGCAAGCGAACAAGGCCAGGTTTGTTGAGTTTCAAGCGGGACAAGCGAAGGTCTTGGCGTTATTATCGTATGTCCGAGTTCTTTTGCTAATTTGTACCCATCGCCAGTTGAACCTGTTGATGTATAGCTTGCGCCTCCGGTGCAAAGCACAACTGCGTCCGCTTTTAGAAAACCGCTTTGCGTACGCACGCCTGTTACTCGTGCAACCTCGCTTTCAATGCCCAGAACCCTTGTGTTGAGGCAGAACGCGACATTTAACTGCTCTAAGCCTTTTTGCAAAGCGCGAATTATATCGCTTGATTTATCACTATTAGGGAAAACTCGCCCTCCGCGCTCGGTTTTTGTCATAACGCCTAATTCCTGCATTGAGGTTATAATGGTTTCGGAGTCGCATACGCTCCAGGCGCTGTAAAGAAAGCGCGGATTCCTCATTACATTTGAAAAAAAGGCGTCTCGTCCGCCTGCGTTAGTGAAGTTGCACCTGCCCTTGCCTGTTAAGTAGAGCTTTTTGCCAAGCTTTTCGTTTTTTTCGAGGAGGGTTACTCTATGGCCTGCTTTTGCCGCAGTTATGCCAGCATACATTCCTGAGGGTCCGCCGCCAAGGATTATAACATTCATTCTGCACCCCTCGTTATTTTTGCTTGCTGGTGAAGATGCTCCGTATCGTTGAATACAGTAAGAATATTATAGTTTTCCCTAAGTTTAAGCTCAGTATAAGCGGCATTGTCAAGCCTTAAACTATGTATTTTCAATGGGGAAAGGCCGATTGAATGCGCAATCATAAGTCTTAGCGGAATGGAATGCCCTACTGCCAACACAGTGTCATCTATAGTATATGTTTTATATACTTCGTCTAAAAATGCAACGCACCTTGATAGTACTTTGGAAAGCGGCTCAGCGTCGGGCGGTGTATAGGCAAAAGGATCCTTTTCCCAACTCTTTATTTCATCGGGGTATTTTTCCATAAGCGTTTTAAAAGGAGTGCCCTCCCAGGCGCCAAAATCCCGCTCCATTAAAAGCTCATGAGAAATCACATCAAGCCCATGCAAGTCTGCAATTAATTTTGCGGTTTCTTTTGCCCTCGAAAGAGGGCTGCTGTATACTGCCCTAAGCTTTAAAGTGCGTACGCGCTCTGCGAGCTTTTCTGATTGGATACGACCAATCTCATCAAGCATAATATCCGTACGCCCTTGAGTCTTCATTTGCGTATTCCAAACCGTTTGTCCATGGCGAATAAGAATTAGTTTCATAACCTGCCTATTTGGCTTTTTGCTTATTTACATATACTTGATTAGCGTTCCATATCCGCTCAAGCTTTGAAAAATGCTCCATAAGCTGATCCTTGCGTGCCAGCCCTGCAGAAACAATAATTGCGTTAATAAGTGAAAGCGGGGCTACAAGGGAGTCTGCAAACGAAGCCATATCGCTTCTTGCTGTTAGCGCAAAATCCGCAAATTGCGCAAGAGGTGACGCCTCGCTGTCTGTAAGCGCAATTGTGGTTGCGCCGCGCTCTTTTGCATATTGCAGCGCGTCAACTGTACGCGTTGAATAGCGCGGATAGCTTATTGCTATACATACATCGCGTTCGCTTATTCGTGCCATCTGTTCGCAGGCATCGCTGAAGGCGCCGTTTATTAAAATTACCCCGGTGCATATAAAATTAAGATTATATGCAAGAAACTGAGCAATAGGAAACGCGCTTCTAAGCCCCACAATATAAATAGTTTCTTTGTTTAACAGCGCATCCATAGCTCCGTTGAACGCGGTATTGCTTATTGTCTCTATTGTTGTGCGTATATTATGCATATCCGCCTTAAGCACGCTCTTTAATACATCAGCCTGGTCGAGTTCAGATGTAAGCTGAATGCGCTGCATTGCTGTGAGCTTTGTTCTTATCATTTCCTGGAGGGCGCGCTGGAGCGCAGGGTAACCGTCAAAGCCCATAGTATAGGCAAACCGAACAACAGTCGACTCGCTCACGCCAACAGACCTCCCCATTTTGGAAGCAGTAACAAACGCCGCCCTGTCATAGTTTTCGATGATGTATGAGGCGATTTGCTTTTGTCCTTTGCTTAGTGAGGGGAACCGCTGCTGCAGCCGAAGCAGCAGGTCATTCTGCTCCATAACACACTTCCTTATCCGTTCGTATTATTCTACCTTATACCGGTAAAGCTCAGATAGGTTGAAGCCGGAAACATCCATGCTTTCCATATAAGAGTAGCAGGCAATATCATAATGGATTGGGGTTAAGGTGACATAGCCTTCCTGAACGCAGCGCTCGTCTGTATAGTCAAGCTTTGAAGGCTCGGTTATTTTTCCGAGAGGAGCCCAAAAGTAGCGGGCGCCAAACGGGTCTTCGAACTGCGCGTGCAGTTCCTCGTATTTTTGCAGCTCAAGCCCTGCAAGCCGAAGACCTTTTATTTCGGATATTGGAAGTTCGGGGGCATTAAGGTTTAAAATCATGCCTTGCGGGAGGGGATTGCGCCGCATATACTCAATAGTCCACAGCGCTGCTCGCGAGGCTGCCGAAAAATCAACTGGCTGAATGGGGTAGCAGCTTACTGCTAATGCAGGCTTGCCAATCAGCGCGCCTTCCATTGCAGCCCCAACTGTGCCTGAATAGAGCACGTCCGACCCCAAGTTTGCTCCGTGGTTTATTCCCGAAACTACAAAATCAACCGGAATTTCAAGGCTGGTGCAGCCTATGCGCACACAATCTGCAGGAGTTCCTTCAACAGCATAGGACGGTATGTCAGGGAGTTCGTGCAGTGTTATCTGTCTAACGCGTACAGGTTTTATACATGTCAGAGAATGGCTGGCCCCGCTTTTTTGTGATTCAGGGGCGACAATAGTAATATTGTAGTGATTTTTAAGCTCTTGTGCCAGGAATCTGATGCCAGCAGCGTAGATTCCGTCATCATTGCTCAAAAGCAGATTCATGAAGCCTCCAGTGTTAAGTGCAATACATGCAAATCATATTGAAATGATTATATCAGCATACACCCTTGCTTTCAACCTGAAGAAAGCCCTGCCTTGCTTTCCTGCATAATCATCCGGTTTGACAGCCAATATTTAAAGTGATAGCATCGGTTTAACATAAATACAAGTAAGGAGTGGCAAAGCATGAAGAAAGTTATATGCGCGCCTGGCGCGCCAGCAGCGCTTGGACCATACAGCCAGGCTATACAAACAGGTAATCTTGTATTCACATCCGGTCAGATTGGCATAGACCCTTCAACAGGAAAGCTTTCAGAGACTATTGAAGAACAGACCCGCCAGGCTTTAATAAATCTTGAGCAGGTTCTATTATCAGCCGGCTGCACGCTTGCTGATGTTGTAAAAGCAACTGTATTTCTGCAGGACTTTTCAGATTTTGCTACAGTTAATGCTATTTACGGCGAAACTTTCGAAGGCAGCTTCCCTGCACGTTCCTGCATCCAGGTTTCTAAGCTCCCAGCAGGCGCTCTTGTAGAAATAGAAGCTGTTGCCGCAAAAAACTAACTTGCGCCATCATTTCACATTGCTTAAGATGCACGGCTCTGCTGCTTTGTATGGAATTCGCGATTTGTTCACGCAAAACCTGCCCCAAAGTGATATAATGCATGTATATAACTAGCCAAGGGCAGCTTTGAGGAACAGGTTTACGAATGAAGCTACATTATAAAAGGCGCATTAATACGCTTCGGGCGCAACGCAATGCAGCCGAAAAAGCAGAACGGCTTTTTTGCGGACGCTCTGCAGGGCGTACAAAAAAGGCGCGCATACGCGCTACTGCCTCAAAGACCCAAAATTTAATCAGCTCTTTTTTTCGGCAGGTTAAGCGGCGTTCACCCCGCGCTGTCGGAGTGCTTGCAGCAGCAATACTGCTGCTTGTTGTGCTTCCTGCTGCTTTGCTTTTAGGCGCAGGCAAAAAAAATGCACAAGAAAAACCTGCACCTGCAAAAGAGGCGCTTGTATTAGATGTTGACTCGCGCACCCTAAGCGCAGGCACTAATACGCTCGATAATATTCCAGATGTACCTGATTTGCGAACCCCTGCACCTGAGCCGCATCCTACAAATATGGTCTTTAAAGAAGGCATGAGCGCGCCTGTAGTTGCCGAAATCCAGGAAAGACTCATGGAACTGGGATACATGGATTATGACGAGCCCACTGAATATTTCGGGCCAATAACAAAGTCCTCAATAAAGCTTTTTCAGCGCAAGCATGGGCTTCCTATGGATGGCTGTGTAGGCATGGAAACGTACTCCATGCTTATTTCGCCGGAAGCTGCAAAATATTCAGTCTCAATAGGCGTAGAAGGCACTGATGTAAAAGAACTTCAAATCAGGCTTCGCGAACTTGGGTATCTTGATAAGGCAACCGAATATTTCGGAACTGAAACAGAGGCCGCAGTTAAGAAGTTCCAGGAACGCAACGGCTTGAGCGTTGATGGCTCTGTTGGCGAAAAGACACGCGAAATGCTTTACAGTGATGATGCAAAAGCCAATTATTTTGAGCGCGGCGAAGTAAACGAAAAAATCATGGCATACCAAAACAGGCTGAAAAAGCTTGGATATTTGACTACGGATGCAGATGGGAAATATGGCAATGACACCGAAGCTGCAGTTAGGCGTTTTCAGGAACGCAGCGGGCTTATAGCTGACGGATATCTTGGCCCTCAAACAATAGAAAACCTTCTTTCAGCTGATGCGCAGGCGAATGCGCTGATGATTGGCATGAAGGGAAAAGATGTCGAAAACGTTCAGAAACGCCTCAAAGAGCTTAATTATTTAAAATCCGTCGATGGCTACTACGGCTCAAATACTGAAGGCGCTGTGCGCGCGTTCCAAGAACGGAACAATCTTAGTATAGACGGAAAAGTTGGCAAGCGAACAATGAGTGTGCTTACTTCGGATGCTGCAAAGAAGGCGAGCAGTACATCCGGCTCAAGCACTTCAGGCGGCTCTTCGCAGAGCAAGCCGCCTGCTCAAGGGCAGCAGCCTGAAGAAGCGCCAAGCCGCCCCTCGGGCAAAGTGGCAAGCGTTGGGACTTTCCTAGATATTGCGCGCTCCAAGCTCGGCAGCCGTTATGTGCGCGGCGCAAAAGGGCCAGGCTCGTTTGACTGCTCAGGTTTTGTATATTGGTGCTTGAACCAGGCAGGCGTATCGCAGGGCTATATGACATCCGCCTCATGGCAGAAGACGACAAAATATCAGCGAATTTCAAAAATGAGCAGCCTTGAACCCGGCGATATAGTAAGCTTCAGAGGGCATGTGGGCATTTATCTTGGCGGCGGCCAGATGATTGATGCATCTTCAGGCCAGGGCAAGGTGAGGATTACAGGCAGCATTCAATCTTCAGCCTATTGGACGCGCCATTTCGTTGCAGGGTTTAGAGTATTTTAACTGAAAATATATAAAAAGGGCGGGCCTTATGGCTCCCCCTCACTTAAATAGCGGCATATTACCTTTCGGGTTCAATAAGCCCGTAATTTCCGTCACGCCTTGAATAAAGCACATTTATATCGCCTGTAAGCGCGTTTTCAAAGACATAAAACGAATGCCCGAGAAGCGCCATTTGCAGCATTGCTTCTTCTTCGCTCATAGGCTTAATTGCAAACCGCTTTACTCTGACTATACGCGGCCCGCTCTCTTCGGAATCCTCATAGGTGTTTCCATAAAGAGGCGCCTCATGTTTGAATGCCCCTGCCTTCAGGCTCTTTTCCAAACGGGTTCGATGCTTGAAAATCTGTTTTTCAAGCTTGTCAAGCACATTGTCAATAGAAGCGTACATGTCGCCTGTAACTTCTTCTCCGCGGATTATTATGTTTTCGTAAGGAATAGTTACTTCAACAATATGCCTGCTTCGTTCAATTGCCATAGTGACCTGGACTTCGGTATCCTTCGGGAAATACCGCTCCAATTTGCCGACCTTCTTGTTAATGAGCTCTTGAAGGGAATCCGAAATTTCGATGTTTTTGCCTGAAATCGATATGCGCATTCCTGTCAACTCCTTCTCGCGCTATTACTTACCTAAGAGGTTGCGCTATAGACTTTATTCTACAATAGTCTTCAAAACACCTGCAAGAGTTTTAGAACTTTTGATTGTGAACTAAATAAGTCGGGCGGGGAAGTTCCCCCGCCCTAAAATACTGGCTTAAGCCTTACCGTCGCTGCCCAAGACATTAACAATCTTGTGCTTTACCATTTGTTTAATCGCTTCACGTGCCGGTTTAAGATACTGGCGGGGGTCAAAATGGTCGGGATGCTCAACAAAATATTTGCGAATTGTGCCAGTCATCGCTAAACGCAGGTCGCTGTCAATATTAATTTTGCAAACTGCCATTGAAGCTGCTTTTCTCAGCATATCTTCAGGGATGCCTACTGCGCCAGGCATATTGCCGCCATGAGTGTTAATCATGGTTACAAATTCTTGAATTACTGACGAAGCGCCATGGAGCACAATGGGGAAGCCCGGAAGCCGCGCTTGAATTTCTTCGAGAATATCAAAGCGAAGCTGGGGCTTAGTGCCAGGCTTGAATTTGTATGCGCCATGGCTCGTACCGATTGCTATTGCAAGGGAGTCGACCCCTGTTCGCGTTACAAAATCTAAAACTTCATCTGGGCGAGTATATGAGGCATCTTCTGCGCTTACGTTTACAGCATCTTCTATGCCTGCAAGCCTGCCAAGCTCACCTTCAACAACAACACCGTGCTTGTGTGCGTATTCTACAACTTTGCGTGTAAGCTCAATATTTTCTTTGTATGGGTGGTGCGAGCCGTCAATCATTACAGAGGTGAAGCCACCGTCAATACAGCTTTTGCACAGCTCAAAAGTGTCGCCATGGTCAAGGTGAAGGCAAATAGGCAAATCAGTTTCGATTATTGCCGCCTCAATTAACTTCATGAGGTAGGTGTGGCTTGCATATTTTCTAGCCCCTGAAGAGACCTGCAAAATTAATGGGGACTGCACTTCTTTTGCCGCTTCTGTAATGCCCTGGATAATTTCCATATTATTTACGTTAAATGCACCTATTGCGTACCCGCCCTCATAGGCTTTTTTAAACATTTCGGTGCTTGTTACCAGTGCCATATTCATTCACGCTCCTTTGTTTGTATTATACCCAACTGCGCAATAAATGCAAATTTATTTAGATAAAAACCGAATTAAAAACACAAAGTTCGAAAAATTCCGTTTATGATTGTATCAATGAAGCATAGCGGATATAATGAAATTGGGCAAAATGCTGTAAATGACTGAGGCTTCTTATAATTTTCTGTCGGAGGGCGCATGGAGGGAAAACTTTTATCTGTTATAATCCCAGTTTATAATGAGCAGGAAGTTCTTCTGTCAGCGTATGAACGCTTCGAGGCTGCGCTTAAGAGTATAGGCAGCCCATACGAGCTGATTTTTGTTGATGATGGCAGCACAGATGAAACTATGCCCATGCTTAGAACACTAGTTGAAAAAAACAGCTCTATAAAAGTATTGTCCTTTTCTCGGAATTTTGGGCATCAGCTTGCAGTTACTGCAGGGATGGATGCTGCTGCAGGCAGCGCGCTCATAATAATAGATGTTGATCTGCAAGACCCGCCGGAGCTTATAGCAGAAATGGTAGAACTTTGGGAGCAGGGTGCAAAGATAGTATACGGAAAGCGGTTAAAGCGCAAGGGCGAAACAATCTTTAAGCGCCTTACAGCATTTTTGTATTACAGACTCCTTAAAAGCATGAGCGCATATCCTATTCCGCTTGACAGCGGAGATTTTCGTTTGTTGGATAGGGAAGTTGCTGACGGGTTCCTGAAAATGCGCGAGCATAACCGTTTTTTACGGGGCATGTCAGCGTGGATGGGCTATAATGCGCAGCCCCTTGAATATGTGCGTGCAGAGCGGTATGCAGGGCAAACAAAGTATACTTTGAAAAAAATGCTTAAGCTTGCCTGGGACGGCATTTCGGGGTTTTCTTCACGCCCTTTGACTCTGCCAGGTTGGCTTGGGCTCACTCTTATGCTGCTTTCTGGGTTAGGGTTTATAGCGCTCATTATACTTTCTGCTGCCATTGGCGCAGCCCCCTGGTTATGGGCAGTTGCAGGATTTGCCTTTTTGCAGGGAGTGACCCTTGCTGCGCTTGGTCTTCAGGGCGCATATATGAGCCGTATGTACGATGAGCTTAAGGGGCGCCCCCTTTATATTATAAAAGAAAGAATAGGCCAGCTGCCTAAATAAATGGGTTAACGGATGGTGCGGGATGAGATTTTTTGATTCTTTTACAATTTACATCGGTCTTGGAATAATTGCGGGCTTGGGTATTTTTATCTTCATTTTTCGCAAATGGAATCTCCCGCAGTATTTGAAAAAACGGTACAGCCTGAATACGAGAACTAAAATAATTCTATTCATTATGCTTCAGGGAATTTTGCTTGCGCTTTTGCTTGCCATGCTCATGAATGTGCTTCGTATTCAGGATATTGCTGCCCAGATTTTAGAAGGTGCGGCAATAGGTTTTAATTGCGCTGTGCTTGCAGGGCTGTTTCGCGAAGGCGAGTCTAAAAATTCAGCAGAAGCGCAGAGCACCGGTGCAAAAAAAAGACCGCAGGCTTCGGATAATCGCAGCAGGCGCAGCAAAGGATAGTATATGCAAAGCTTAAGCTTAAATGGAGGAAACAATGGTTGACCCAAGAATCCGCAAGTTGGCAAAGACACTAATCCATTTTTCATGTGGTCTAAAACCAGGAGAAAAGGTGCTCATTGAGTCGATTGGCAATAACGACCCGCTTGAAAAGGTGTTGATTGAAGAGGCTTATTCAGCTGGAGCTGTTCCTTTCGTTTGGCTCGGAAACAGGAGCATTGACAGAGCGCTGCTTATGGGCTGTACTGACGAGCAGCTTAAGCTGCGCGCTGAACTCGACTGTGAGCTTATGGGCAGGATGCAGGCTTATATTGGCGTGCGCGGCGGCAGCAACGCAGCTGAACTATCAGACGTGCCGCAAGAGCAGTTAAAACGCAACCAGCGGCTCTACTGGGAGCCGGTTCACAATAAAATCCGCGTTGCTAAAACCAAATGGGTTGTGCTGCGCTATCCGACCCCGAGCATGGCGCAAATGGCGGATATGAGCACTGAAGCGTTTGAGGATTACTATTTTAATGTCTGCAACCTTGATTATTCAAAGATGGAAAAAGCGATGAGGCCTTTGAAAGCCCTTATGGAGCGTACAGACAGGGTCTTAATAAAAGGGCAGGGAACCGAGCTTAGTTTTTCTATTAAAAATATGCCTGCTATTATTTGCGCAGGGCATGCGAACATACCTGATGGCGAAATTTATACAGCGCCTGTTAAGACGAGCGTTAACGGAGTAATCACATATAATACGCCATCAGTACACGATGGCTTTACTTATACGGACATACGCCTGACTTTTAAGGATGGAAGGCTCTGCGAAGCGAAGGCAAATAATACGGAACGAATTAACAAGGTGTTCGAAATCGATGAAGGCGCACGGTTTATAGGTGAATTTGCGCTTGGTGTAAACCCCTTTATAACAGCGCCAATGAAGGATACGCTCTTCGATGAAAAAATCACAGGCAGCTTCCACTTTACCCCAGGCTCAAGCTATGACGACGCCTTCAACGGCAACAAGTCTGCGCTGCACTGGGATTTAGTCTGCATTCAGACACCCGAATACGGAGGCGGAGAACTCTGGTTTGATGATGTGCTTGTAAGGCGCGATGGTGCCTTTGTTTTAGACGAACTTTTGCCGCTCAACCCTGAGCAGCTTAAGTAAAAAAAACAGCACTTAAAATTGAACATGAAATTATTAAAAAACTATCTTGCATTACTTCTGGTCATGCGGTAGTATAAGCAAAGTATTTTGCTCAAAATAAATTTTGGGAGCTTGGAAAATGCAGCTTGCTCCCTAATAATTTGCAATAAGGAGATGTTTTTATGGCAGTAAAAGTAGGGATTAACGGCTTTGGCAGAATAGGCAGACTTGTTTTTCGGGCATCCGTAACAAACCCAGAGGTTGAGGTTGTTGGTATTAACGACCCGTTTATAGACCCTGAGTATATGGCATATATGCTTAAATACGATACAGTGCACGGGCGGTTTAATGGAGAAGTGTCATTTGAAGCGAATAAGCTTGTTGTAAACGGGAAGCAGATAGCGGTTTATTCGTGCATGAGTCCTCTTGAAATCCCATGGAGCGAGTGCGGCGCTGAGTATATAGTTGAGTCGACAGGTGTCTTCACGACTACAGATAAGGCATCCGCCCACTTTACGGGCGGCGCGGAAAAAGTTGTAATTTCGGCTCCTTCAGCTGATGCTCCTATGTTTGTTATGGGCGTAAACCAAGAAAAATACGAAAGCAGCATGAAGGTTGTTTCGAATGCTTCATGCACAACAAACTGCCTTGCGCCCTTAGCCAAAGTTATTCATGACGAATTCGGTATTCTTGAAGGACTTATGACTACTGTTCATGCGACGACTGCAACACAAAAAACAGTTGATGGCCCCTCAAATAAAGATTGGCGCGGCGGCCGCGGTGCTGCGTTCAATATTATTCCAAGCACGACAGGCGCTGCAAAAGCAGTCGGGAAGGTTATTCCATCTCTAAACGGAAAACTTACCGGCATGGCATTTCGCGTGCCTACAGCCGATGTTTCAGTTGTTGATTTAACATGCAGGCTTGAAAAGCCGGCTTCTTATGATGAAATAAAAGCAGCGATGAAGGCTGCTTCCGAAAGTAAGCATTGGCAGGGGATTATCGGCTATACGGAAGATAAGGTCGTTTCGTCTGACTTTATTACAGATTCCCGCACCTGCATTTTCGATGCTGATGCAGGTATAAGCCTCAATGATAATTTCGTTAAGCTTATTGCGTGGTATGATAATGAGTGGGGCTATAGCTGCAAGGTGCTTGATTTAATTTGCCATATGGCATGTGTTGATGGCAAGAACTGAGCTTTATAAATACAACAAAAGCAGAAACAGCGAATAAGGGTGCTGCAGCACCCTTATTCAGCTTTTAAAAAGCTATAATTTGGCTATGGGTTAGCACATCTTGCTTCAGGTGCGCATTTCGCTTTACCCATGAGCTCTTGTATTATCATCAAGCATTCTCCAAAGCGCTGGAAGTGCACAACCTCGCGTTGGCGCAAAAAGCGCAGCGGGTCTATGACTTCAGGGTTATCGGTAAGCTGAATAAGGTGTTCGTATGTAGTGCGCGCTTTTTGTTCTGCTGCAAGATCCTCATGTAAATCAGCAATAGGGTCACCCGTACATTGCACATAAGCTGCTGTAAACGGCACTCCGCTCGGGTTTGAGAGGTACACGCCGCTATCATGCATAGTAAAGTAATTGTCGAGACCTGCCGCTTTAATTTCCGAAATGCTGGCACCACGCATACATTGGTGTATCATTGTACCGAGCATCTCCCAGTGTGCAAGTTCCTCAGTACCTATATCATTAAGAGTAGCGCGGCACCTTGCTTCAGGCATTGAATAGCGCTGGGTTAAATAGCGAAGACCTGCGGAAAGTTCTGAATCAGGGCCTGCGTATTGGGCAAAGAGCAGCCTTGCCATGCGGGGATCCGGGCTTGTAATTCTAACAGGGTATTGCAGCTTCTTTTCATAAATCCACATAAGAGCCTCCTTATTATTGCCATGGCCAAGCTGAGCAAACCCAGCATCCCATGTCAGTTGGAGAATGCCCGAAGCCCAGCAGGGGACCATACAAAGCTTCATATTTGCCAATCAGGTCGGCAAGCTTTTGAGAATAGCATAAGTAATCCGCGCGTGCAGCCTTATCTCCAGGGTGGGTATCGATGTAAAGATTGAGTTCTACGCACACGAACTCGCATTCACTGATTTTCATCAGAAGGGCATGTTGTTTTGCATCCATAATCCAGCCTCCTTAATGCAGGTAGGGGCGCACAAGTTCAGGGAAAAGGGTGCCTTGACATAAGGCTTCATTCGGGCAATACCCGGCCTTGTACTCCTGCTTTGCTATATATGCGACAGCCAGCAGGCACTGGGGCTCCGTTTCTCCGCATATCCCCGGGCAGCTTCTGCAATCTTCGCAGGCTTTTCCGGCGAGCAGCGTATTCTTTGCATCCAAAGGATTTAGTTGGCAGCTGAAGGGTTTAAAGCAGCAGTTGCCCATCGTACTTTTTTTATCATACATATGGGGGTTCCTCCTTATTTGGATAAGCACAGGCTGCCGCAAGCTTTTTAGCAGCCGTTGTCTAAATTAGCGTATGCGTTTTGGGCTGTTTTGGTGAGGTGTTTTGCAGCCGTGGCTTAAAATATACCATTATTTAACCTTTGTTTATTTTCGTATTACAGCTTGACATCATCTTAAACATGTATCATAATTACTTAAGCTCGAGGGTTTAAAGACTCTCGGGAAATTTATATGGCAGAATAGAGGCGCGGGTCTCATCAGTAGCAGGGAAGAGCTTTTCAAGGAGTGCAGAAGCCATGTGAAAGGGTGACTCGCCGAAGCGTCATGTTGGCTTGGGCAATGCGGCGCTGGTCAACGGAAGAATATTCCGCTGACTGTCACAGGAGCCTTAGGGTGAAGTGGTGCGCTATTCGTCAGTCCGTACCGGAAACACAAAAAGTGAATCCAACGGCTGGGGGTTACGCTCCAGCCTTTTATATTGTTGAAAGTTTATGGAGGTAGAAAAATGAAAAAACTGATTTCTCTATTTTTGGCGCTTGTGCTTTGTACTGGCCTTGTTTCATGCGCTGTGCCTGCAGCGCCCGCTGCACCAGCAGAGCCTGTTAAACCAAGCGCAGAAGCGCCTTCAGCACCAGCTGTCGAACCTGCAGCAAAAGAAAAGTTTGTAGTTGGTCTCGAATGCAACTATGCTCCTTTTAACTGGACGCAGGCTGAACAAACACAAGACAGTGTCGTAATACCCGGCGGTGGCTTTGCTGATGGCTATGATGTGCAAATTGCAAAGCTTATAGCAGAAGGGCTCGGGCGTGAACTTGTTATTTCTAAAATCGAATGGGACGGCCTGCCCCCTGCTTTGCTTTCCGGGAAAATCGATGCAATAATCGCGGGTATGAGCCCAACTGCAGATCGTGCTTTAACAATCGACTTTACTGACCCATACTATGAAAGCGACTTGGTTGTTGTAGTGCGCAAGGATAGCCCCTATGCTTCTGCATCATCGCTTGCTGATTTTGCCAAGGCAAAGATTACTGCTCAGCTTAATACATTCCATTACACAGTTATTGAGCAAATTCCAGATGTTCAGCTTCAAACAGCAATGGATAATTTCCCAACCATGATTGTCGCTCTTACCTCAGGCACAATTGACGGCTATATTTCAGAGCGCCCGGGCGCAGTTTCCGCAACCGAATCCAACCCGGAAATTACCTTTGTTGAGTTTGCACAAGGTAAGGGCTTTGTAGCCTCACCTGAGGATGTTGCTATAGCTGTCGGCCTTCAAAAAGGCAGGCCTGAGCTTGTTGAACAAATCAACTCAATACTTGCTGGTATTTCCAAAGAGCAGCGTCAGCAAATGATGGACAAGGCTATTTTAGCTCAGCCTTTGTCTGAAGAAGAATAACAATAGCAAGGGCCGGGCTCACAAAGCCCGGCTCTTTTCAGGGCAAATAAAAAGGAGTATATGAAATGCCAACTACCTTTTTCGGTTGGGTAAGTTTCCTTATTGAAAGATATGGCTCTTTATATTTAAAGGGAACTGCAAACACAATCCTTGTAGCAATTACAGGCACAATAATCGGCTTTGCGATTGGACTTTTAGTTGCTGTTGTACGGACTATTCCTTTGCGAGACGAGTTTGGCATAGTCAAAAAAGTAATGATAAAGATTGCGCGTGCGCTTCTTGTTATTTATATTGAAGTGTTTCGCGGCACACCTATGATTGTCCAAGCAATGGTCATTTTCTATGGGGCTCAGCAGTATCTGGGGTTGGACATGCCTGTTACGACTGCCGCAATTTTTATAATATCAATAAATACAGGCGCTTATATGGCAGAAATTATACGCGGGGGCATTATTTCTGTTGATATAGGTCAAACAGAAGGCGCCCATTCGCTTGGTATGACGCATTGGCAGACAATGTCAAACGTGGTTTTGCCCCAGGCAATACGCAACATTATGCCCTCAATCGGCAATGAGTTTGTTATAAATATTAAAGATAGTTCGGTTTTAAATGTAATCTCAGTGTTCGAATTGTTCTTCACGGCAAAATCAGCAGCCGGCACATACTATAAGTATTTTGAGGCGTTCTTTATTGCAGCTGTTATTTATTTAATGCTTACATTTACAACAACCCGAATCCTTAGATATGTGGAAAAAAAGATGGATGGACCTGAAAACTATACAATGCTCCCATGCCTGCATGCGGATATAAGCGTGCTTGCCAAACGTAAACCGAGCCTTTACTCGCATAAAGGGAAAGGGGGAGGCAACTGACCGTGGCTTATAATATTGAAGTACATCACTTAAGAAAAGATTTCGGCCCAAACACTGTGCTAAAGTGCATTGATTTAGCAGTATCTCCAGGTGATGTTGTGTGCATCATAGGCGCCTCCGGCTCTGGAAAAAGTACGCTCTTAAGATGTATCAATCAGCTTGAACAGCATACTGACGGCACAATACTCTTTCACGGGGTAGATATTAAAACCCCGGGCTTTCGTATTGCGGAATACCGCGCGCGGGTCGGGATGGTATTCCAGCAGTTTAATTTGTTTTACAACATGACTGCGCTTGAAAACTGCGTAGTAGGTCAAATGAAGGTGCTCTCAAGAAGCCGCGCTCAAAGCGAGGAGAAAGCAAAGCTTTACTTAGATAAGGTCGGTATGCTTCCTTTTTCAAACGCTAAGCCCAGGCAGCTTTCAGGCGGTCAAAAGCAGCGGGTTGCTATTGCGCGCGCCTTGTGCATGGACCCGGAAGTGCTTTTATTCGATGAGCCCACCTCTGCGCTTGACCCTGAAATGGTGGGCGATGTGCTTGAAGTTATGCAAGAGCTTGCAAAAAGCGGGCTGACTATGCTCGTAGTTACTCACGAAATGGCCTTTGCAAAGGATGTGGCGCATCGGGTTGTGTTTATGGATGAAGGCGTTATTGCAGAAGATGACACCCCTGAAGTAATATTCAACAACCCAACGCAACAGCGCACAAAGGAGTTTTTGCGCCGTATTCTGCGGCCCAAGGAGCCTTCAGCATAAAAGCTGTTTGAGGCGGTTTTTTTATGCAGGTCATTAAGCCTTAAATATGAGGCGTTCAAGTCAACTGCTGCTTGAATGCCTTTTGTCTTTAATCGTGTTTTTATACCTTCGCGTCTGTTCTGCAACTGTACCAGAAAGCAGGAGCAGCGCAAACAGGTTCGGCAGAGCCATCAGGCTGTTTAAGGCATCAGATATGCCCCATGCAGCAGAGAGTTCAATCAAAGCGCCAAGTATAATAAACAGCAGATATGCAGCAAAAAATACGCGCACTGCGCCTGTGCCTAAAAGAAACTCACAGCAGCGGGCGCCGTATAGGGCCCAGCTTATAATCGTTGAAAATGCAAAAAGCAAAATGCATAGAGCAAGAAGTATGCCTGCCGTATTTCCAAACACCGATGAAAACGCCATTGTGACAAGCGCAGCGCCTATATCCTCGCCATAAGGGATTTCTTTTAGCCCAAGCAATAATGCAAGCGCTGTAAGCGTGCAAATAATTATAGTATCAACAAACACTTCAAAAATCCCATATAAGCCCTGCTCCGGCGGGTTTGATGTATCAGCAGAGGCATGTGCTATAGGTGCCGACCCTAAGCCTGCTTCATTTGAAAACATAGCCCTGCTTGTACCAAACCTGAACGCACCTGAAGCTGTAATTCCGGCAGTTGCGCCAAGCAAAGCCGAAGGTTTGAAGGCGCATATGAAAATACTTTTTAAAACTTCAACAATACGGTCTGCATGAAGGAGCACTACTGAGAGCGCCGCAAATATATAAAGAATACTCATATAGGGAACAAGACTGCTTGTAACCCTTCCTATTCGCTTAAGCCCTCCAAGGATAATCAGCGAAGCGAATACAGCTGTTATTATTCCAATGCTGAGCTTTATTATCGCTTCGCCAGCTGCTGTTGCAGAAGGCGCAGAAAAGCTGCTTATGGCAGTGCATACTGCTGAAGCGATTGTGTTGCTTTGCGCCATATTGCCAATGCCAAGCGAAGAGAGCATAGCAAATGCGGCAAATAATTTAGCAAGCCAATTCCAGCGGCTGCCAAGCCCGTTAACTATGTAGTACATTGGCCCGCCGACCCATTCCCCGGCTTTGTTGCGCTCACGAAACTTTACAGCTAAAAGGATTTCGGCATATTTTGTCGCCATTGCTAAAAATGCTGCAGCCCACATCCAAAACACTGCGCCTGGCCCCCCAAGAATAACAGCGCCTGCAACACCCGCGATATTTCCTGTTCCAATCGTAGCTGCAAGCGAGGTCGCTGCTGCATGCAAAGGCGGAACCGCTCCTTTACCTGTATGCAATGAAGGTTCAAACGCCCTGAATAAAGTGTTCTTCATAGCATAACCAAAGTGAGAAAACTGAAAAAAGCCTGTTCTTGCTGTGAAATACAAACCTGTTGCAAGCAGCAGAAGAAAAATCGGCAGGTTCCAGAAGACGCTTCCCTGAGTTTCGCTAACAAGCATTTGAAAAGTTTTTACTTGTGTCATTGCCTGCCTCCATTTTTTATCTTCGAAACAATCTATGCGCAATTCGTTCGACATAACTGCATAAATGATTACTGGCTGTCGGGCAATGATATAACAAGGGGGTTTTCACAAGTAAAAGGAGATGATGTCTTGCTGGGGTTTCGCCTGCTTATAGGGATAAGCATAGTGTTAGCCATTACAGCCGGGTGCACTGCAGTGCCTTATGGAGAGGTACCGCCTGAAAAGTTTGTATTAGGCGAGGATATTATTATTTCCAGCGTTGATGTTTCGAGAATGCAGATTTTACAAGCAAGAGCTGAACTCGAAAAACATATAAATCAAAGAATTAACGCTTTGAATTTCAGCTTTAATTTAGAGGGAGAAGACACAGCTGCCTTTTTGCTTAGCGGGTCAGAACTGCCGATAAAAGCAGATTATGAGGCGCGGCTTAATGAAACCTCCCACCTTCCGCAGCATAACCGGCTGCGGTTAAAAAACGGGAATATGAGGTGAACCTATATCTTGACCTTGAGGCAGCGCGCGAAAAGGCAGAAGCTGTTTGCGCAGCTTTGAGTTTTGATGCGCAGGATGCAAAAGCAGTTCTTGATTATTCAAAGGAGGGTATGTTCGCTTTTATAAAAGATGAAAAAGGGCGCAGGGTCGAGCCAGATACCCTGCTTTCTTTGCTTAGTGATGCAGTTGCTCAAGGGAAAAGCGCTCACTTGACTTTGCCGTTTGAAGTCATTGAAGCAGGATATACCCTTGAGCAGGCTGAAAAGGAGCACAGGCTAATTGCGCAGTTTTCCACTTCATTTAAAAAACCTCCATTAAATGCTCCGGGACGCGTTTATAACATAAAAAAGGCTGCGAAACTTCTTAATGGCACTATGCTTAACCCGGGCGAACATTTTAGTATAAACAGCCTGCTTGGCGCAAGGAACGAGCGCAATGGCTGGCAAAGGGCTCCGGGCATTCGCGAAGGCCGCTATGAGCAGGAGTACGGCGGCGGCGTGTGCCAGGTAAGTTCCACCTTGTTCAACGCTGTGATGATGGCTGATTTAGAAGTGTTGGAGCGGCACCCTCACAGTTGGCCTTCAAGTTATGTTGGTATTGGTAGGGATGCAACAGTAAGCACAGGAGGTCCGGATTTCAAATTTGCAAACAACAGCAGTGCGCCGTTGTACATCTTTGCTAAAACAAACGAGAAAAACGAGCTGGTTATATCCCTCTATGGGCGCACAAAAAATGACGGTGTTAGGATACAAATAAGCTCTGTTCGTACAGCCACGCTCTCAGCGGCAGGAGAGGAGGTGCTCCTCGATGCAAGTCTGCCCCCAAATACGCGTTTTGTGTATCGCGAAGCGCGAAAAGGCAAAAAATCAGAGACATATAAAGAGTATTATGATTTAGACAATAAGCTTATTAAAAAAGTTCTTGCACATAAGGATTTATATCGTTCTGTGAAGGGAACTGTATATGTCTCTGCAGACCTTTATTATAAACAATAAATAACGCCTAAAATCTTTCACTTTCATTTTATGCGCATTTTCATTACAATAGTTAGCAGACGGCATTTGCCGCAGCATAAAAAAAGGATGGAAATGATGAAATATAGGGCGCTTTTTCTTGATATCGATGACACGCTTATTGGAACCAATAAAAATATCTCTGCTGTTAACCTCGAAGCTATACATAGAGCGCAGCAAGCAGGCATTTTCGTAACAATTGCAACAGGCAGAAGCTATTTAGGGTCAGCATCAATACTTGCTCAGCTTGAAGTGCACGGCCCTGTTATCGTATATGGCGGGGCGGGAATAGTTGACAACTTAACTGGAGAAATGCTGTTTAATGGGAGCATTGATAAGGCGCTCATCCGTGAGTCGCTTGCATATGCGAATAAATGGGGTGTTCATGCCCAAATCTATCAGGGCGATATGATTATTTCGGCTGAAGAAAACGAATTTACAAAACGGTATTCACGCACATTAAACCTGCCTTTTTTAGTCGACCCCTTAGTAGGCGAAAAGGACTGGGAGGATGTGCCAAAGGTGCTCGTATATGTTACGCCCGGTGAAGCGGAGGCGGAAATGCTTTCTCGATTTATTGAACAATTTGGGGGAAGACTTGAAATAGCTTCTTCAAAGCCCGGGTTTATTGAGCTCAATCGCTTAGGCTCGCATAAAGGCAGTGCGCTGCTTCAGGTGGCGGATATCTTAGGCATAAGCGCAGCTCAAACAGTGGCAATAGGTGATAACACGCTTGATTACCAGATGATTCAAATGGCAGGGCTGGGCGTGTGTGTGGAAAATGGGCAGCAGCTTGTTAAAGATATTGCAGACGTGGTCGCACCGTCTTGCGATGATGACGGCGTAGCTTGGGTTATTAACGAACTTATGCTTCCAAATGGGAGGAACAAGCCAATTTGACGCAGATTATACTTGAAAATTTTGCAAAAGCGCTCGGGCTTACCATAGCTTATGAAGGGAATGGAGAGTTTTTTGTTGCTGAAAGCGAGGTAAGCAGACCAGGGCTCCAGCTTACAGGCTTTTATGAGCATTTCGCTTATAGGCGCGTTCAGCTGATTGGAAATGCTGAAATGCACTATATTAAGCAATTGTCTGAAGAAATGCAGCGAACAAGGTTGCGGGAGCTTTTAAGCTATAACCTGCCCTGCGTTGTGTTTTCAAGAGATTTTAATCCGCCTGAAGTTTTTCTTATAGAGGCTTCGAAAAGACGCATTCCAGTGTTGTGCAGCCCAATGCCAACAAGCAAAGTTAGCCATGCGATAACAAAATATTTAGATAGGATGCTTGCGCCTGTTATAACGCGGCATGGAGTGCTTATAGACGTTTATGGCGTAGGCGTTATGCTTATGGGCGAGAGCGGCATGGGCAAGAGTGAGACTGCTCTCGAAATGGTAAAGCGCGGCCATAGGCTTGTAGCAGATGATGTGCTCGAAATTCGGCGTGTTGCCGAAAATCGCCTTTCGGGGACTGCGCCTGCGCTTACGCGGCATCTTCTTGAAATTAGAGGAATTGGGCTAATCGATGTCAGGTACATGTTTGGTGTAGGTGCAGTTATACCGGAAAAATCAATAGACATTGTCATTGAAATGGAAATGTGGGAAGACAGTAAAAGCTATGACAGGCTGGGTCTGGATGAACAGACGATTACAATTTTAGATGTCAAAATTCCTCACATCCTTATACCTGTTAGACCTGGCCGTAATTTGGCAATTGTCGTTGAGGTGGCTGCTCGTAATTTTAGGCTTAAGAGACTTGGGTATGATGTTGCAAAGGAATTTGACCGCCGCTGGGCGGAAGAATTTGAAAACGACTAAGGAGGGCACGCCCGTGCTTCAGGCTGGCTTTGATATTGGCGGAACAAATATAGCGGCAGGAATAGTTGATGAAGATGCAAAATTGGTGCTTAAGCGAAGCATTCCTTTCCCTGCAGGGGAACCGTATCAAGTTGCAGTAGAAGCATTAGCGCAGCTCTTAACTGAAATGACTGAGGAACTTTTTGTGCCTGTAAGTTCGCTTGCTTCAATTGGCATTGCAGTGCCAGGCAGCATTGACCAAGCCAGTGAGCGGGTCGTGCATGCATATAATCTGCAGTTTCATGATGTACCCTTGCGCAGCGCGCTTATGGGATATTTCCCTTCTGTGCCTGTTTTCCTTGCAAACGACGCAAATGCGGCTGCGCTTGCAGAGCTTTATGCAGGCGCTTTTGTAGGCTGTAAAACGGCTGTGCTTATTACTTTGGGCACAGGTATTGGCGGAGGGCTGATTCTTGGCGGCAGAATGTTCAACGGCGGGCTTGGGAATGGGGTGGAACTCGGCCACATGGTGCTTGAACATGGCGGTCCGCTATGCACCTGCGGGACGCGCGGGTGTATAGAGGCGCTTTGCACTGCTACATGGCTTGTGCAGCAGGGAAGAAAGAGCCTTATTGAATATCCGCACGCAATGATTGCTACAAAAGCAGGCCAGGTGCTATCAAACGTCAATGCAAAGCTCGTTATAGATTGCGCAAAAGCAGGCGATGCAATTGCCAAGGATATCTTCGACAGGTATGTAGACCAATTGGGCTCAGCGCTTACTTCCTGCTTTAACCTGCTTGACCCTGAAGTTATTGCGCTTGGCGGGGGCGTAAGCCTTGCAGGTGAATTTCTGTTCTCGCCTTTAAGGGAGAATGTTAAACAAAAGTGCTTCTTTAAAAACTGCGGCAAAATTGTGCAGGCTAAGTTAGGTAATGACGCAGGAATTATCGGCGCTGCAATGCTTGCAAAAAACTAACAGATAAAAGTTTAAGCATAAAAAAGACAGGGACTGTAGCTGCAGCCCCTGTCGCAATTCTTTCCGTCCGGCGCCGCTTCCCGTTCGGTTGCCCTGCCAGCCCGGGTGCGGTAAAAAGGTACAAAGTAGTTCGCTTGAGTCTTATTTTAAGGAGGAAGAACAGTCAATGAAGAATACTATTGTTCCGGACGGAAATGAAGTATTCACTTATTCTTCTGATATAACTTTAACACTATATCTGGTGGTTTACAACCCTAAATTACATCTTTTTTAGCATATTATGTGTTTTTATGCGCGAATATTGAAAACAAATTGTGAACGGCACTATGATTTATAAAAATATACGGGTTATAAGATAAAATTAGGAGTAAACTTTGGAAAATATGCAATACACCGAGCTTGCAAAGCAGCTTGCTCAAAAGGCGCATAAAGGGCAGACTGATAAGGCAGGTGCTCCATATTTTGAGCATCTCGAATTTATAGCCAGCCGCCTTAATGCCTATGATGAGAAGACTGTAGCTTATCTTCATGATACTATTGAAGATACTTATGTCACCGCAGAAATTTTAGGAGAACTGTTCCCGGCGGAAATTGTGCAGGCAGTTGTCGCAATTACTAAGATTAAGGGAGAGTCATATACCGCATATCTTGACCGGGTAAAAAAGAACCGGCTTTCAAGAGCAGTGAAGTTAGTCGACCTGCAGCATAACATGATGATAGAGCGCCTGCCTTTGCCAAATGAACGGGATTTTGAGCGAGTAAGAAAATATTCAAAAGCATACGAATTTCTCTTGAAAGAATAAGGCAGCCAGCCTGATGGGACCTTTGCATAGAGGGTTAAGTTGACAGCCTTTTTATTATAAAAGACAGCATAGAAGTCTAACATAGAAATGGGTTCTATACTTCTTTGTTCGTTAATCGTTTGCAACATGCTGAAATTAGCTATAATCACCCGGCTTTCTTGACTCTGCTCTAACGTACAATTATAATGAAGAAAGGCCAAGTTCCTGCTTTTTTGCCGGAATAGGCCATATTCATGTTTAACCCCGATTACGGAAGGATTATAATTCATACAGG
>JAKJBL010000002.1:25796-28638 GCA_022707005.1 Bacillota bacterium
ATGGTAATACAGCTGCAGCTCATGTTGCATATGCTTTTTCGGAAGTTGCGGCCATTTACCCAATTACTCCCTCGTCCAACATGGCTGAAGTAGCAGATGAATGGGCGGCGAACGGCCGCAAGAATGTTTTTGGGCAGACAGTCCGCGTTAGTGAAATGCAAAGCGAAGGCGGTGCAGCCGGCGCAGTACACGGTTCACTTGCTGCAGGTGCCTTAACTACTACATTTACTGCATCCCAGGGTCTTTTGCTCATGATTCCCAATATGTACAAGATTTCGGGCGAACTTCTCCCGGGCGTGTTCCATGTTTCAGCGCGAGCTCTGGCTGCGCATTCACTCTCAATTTTTGGTGACCACAGTGACGTTATGAGCGCACGCCAAACAGGGTTTGCGCTGCTCTCGGCTGCTTCAGTCCAAGAGGTTATGGATTTGGCAGTTGTCGCACACCTTTCAGCAATAAAGGCAAGCGTACCTTTCGTTCACTTTTTCGACGGGTTCCGCACCTCACACGAAATTCAAAAAATAGAAGAGATTGACTATGAAGATATGGCTAAACTGCTTGATTGGGAAGCTGTATCGAAGTTTCGCAGCCGCAGCCTGAACCCTGAGCACCCGCACATGGCGGGGACTGCGCAAAATCCTGATATTTACTTCCAGGGCCGCGAAGCCGCAAATAAATATTATGAAGCTGTACCGGGAATTGTTGAAAAATATATGGAAGAAGTCGGCAAGCTCACAGGCCGCAAATATGACCTTTTTGATTATGTCGGCGCGCCTGATGCAGATAGAGTCATAATAATAATGGGCTCAGGAGGAGATGTCTGCGAAGAGACAATAAACTATCTTAACGCACGCGGAGCGAAGCTTGGCGTACTTAAAGTCAGGCTTTACAGGCCGTTTGCAGCAGATAGATTTATTGCAGCGCTTCCTAAGAGCGTAAAGAAGATTGCAGTGCTTGACCGTACAAAAGAACATGGCGCTGTCGGCGAACCGCTCTATGTTGATGTGAGGACTGCGCTTGTAGAGGCAGGTCTTTCTGAAGTTCAGGTGTTTGGTGGCAGATACGGTCTTGGTTCAAAAGAATTTACGCCATCAATGGCTAAGGCAGTTTTTGATAATCTTGAGGCTTCCGAACCAAAAAACCGCTTTACTGTTGGGATTGTTGATGATGTATCAAATACATCGCTTGAAGTTAAAGATATAATAAACGCTGCTCCCGAAGGCACAATTGCCTGCAAATTCTATGGGTTAGGCTCAGATGGAACAGTTGGGGCGAATAAAAACTCCATAAAAATTATCGGCGACCAAACCAATATGTATGCGCAGGGCTATTTTGCATACGATTCTAAAAAGTCCGGCGGGTTTACTGTTTCGCATTTGCGCTTTGGCAAAAAGCCTATTCAAAGCCCTTATCTTATTTCAGATGCAGACTTTGTCGCGTGCCACAACCCATCCTATGTAACGCGCTATGCAATGGCGGAAGGGTTAAAAGAGGGAGGAACCTTCCTTTTGAACTCTCCGTGGACTTTAGAAGAAATGGAGCATGAGCTTCCCGCCTCAATGAAGCAGGCGCTTGCGAAGAAAAAAGCTAAATTCTATAATATCGACGCTATTGAATTGGCGCGCGAAGTAGGTATGGGCGGCCGCATTAACACTATTATGCAAAGCGCCTTCTTTAAGCTTGCAAATATAATTCCGGCAGAGGATGCCGTGCGTTATATGAAGGAAGCAGCTGAACAAACTTACGGTAGAAAAGGCGATGAAATAGTCAGAAGGAATTATGCAGCAATTGATGCGGGTGCAGATGCTCTTGTCGAAATAAAGTATCCTGCAAGCTGGGCAGATGCTCAAACAGGTGCCGAAGCAGCGCATATAACTGATGATAAATACTATCACGAGTTCATTAAGCCTATCCTCTCTCAGGAGGGCGATTCGCTGCCCGTCTCAAGCTTTTCTCCAGATGGCTTTGTGCCCACTGGCACTGCAAAGTATGAAAAGCGCGGAATTGCAGTTGATGTGCCAAATTGGATTCCTGAAAACTGCATTCAGTGCAACCAATGCTCTTTTGTTTGCCCGCATGCGGTCATTCGCCCATTTGTAGCAAAACCAGAGGCGCTTAAGGACGCGCCTGAAGGGTATGTTACTGTTGATGCAACGGGCAGGGAGTTTGCTGGCCTCAAGTTCCGCATTCAGATTTCTCCGCTCGATTGCACCGGCTGCGGTAACTGCGCAGATGTCTGCCCTGCCAAGAACAAAGCCCTGGTTATGACTCCGCTTTCTTCAGTGCAGGAAAAAGAAGAAAAGAATTGGGAATTTGCGCTTTCGCTTCCTGAGGAGAACCTCTCAGTCAATACATCAACTGTTAAGGGAAGCCAATTCCTGCCTCCTCTGTTTGAATTCTCCGGTGCTTGTGCAGGCTGCGGCGAAACCCCGTATATTAAGCTTGTCACACAGCTCTATGGAGACAGGATGATTGTTGCAAACGCAACCGGATGCTCCTCAATTTACGGCGGCAGCGCGCCTGCCTGCCCGTATACGGTAAACGCCCGCGGAGAAGGCCCTGCCTGGGCAAACTCACTCTTTGAGGATAACGCAGAATTTGGGTTCGGTATGAACCTTGCGCTTAAACAGCGCAGAGAAAAGCTTGCGCAGCTAGTTAAAGAACTCCAGAGTGAAACCTGCACTGAGGGTACCTCAGATGTGCTGCAGGAATGGCTTGACAATATGGATGATGCTAAAGGCAGCAAGCGTGCGGCAGCCAAAGTAAAAGAACTGGTCTTTAAGCCTGCAGGTCATGAGTGCAGTTCGAAGGCTGCTGAGCTTAAAAAGCAAATAGCTGAAAT
>JAKJBL010000002.1:28679-31806 GCA_022707005.1 Bacillota bacterium
GATGGGCATATGACATCGGCTATGGCGGGCTTGACCATGTACTTGCAATGGGTGAGGATGTCAATGTGCTCGTGCTTGATACAGAGGTATATTCTAATACAGGTGGTCAATCCTCCAAAGCTACACCAACAGGGTCAGTTGCAAAATTTGCGGCTGCAGGCAAGCGTACAGGCAAAAAGGATCTTGGGATGATGGCAATGTCCTACGGCTATGTATATGTTGCCAAGGTTTCTATGGGGGCAAGCCAGGCGCAGCTTATGAAGGCAGTTACTGAGGCTGAAGCATACAAAGGACCTTCAATCATAATCGCCTACTCGCCTTGCATTAACCATGGCATCAACATGGGTAAATCACAGGCTGAGGCGAAAAAGGCGGTAGAGTCCGGATACTGGCCGCTGTACAGGTATAATCCTGATTTAGCGTTAGAAGGCAAGAATCCTTTCATTCTTGATAGCAAAGAACCCAAGGTGCCCTATTCTGAGTTTATTCTCGGGGAAGTGCGCTACGCAACTTTGCAAAAACAGTTCCCGGAAATAGCGGACGAGCTCTTTGAGCGGGCTGAAACAGAAGCTGCCGAAAAGCTTGAGTATTACAAAAAACTCAGCCAAATGTAAATTGTAAAAGTAAAAAGAGCCGCCAGTGTGCGGCTCTTTTTAATAGACGCTTTTCAACGAGCTGCTGCGGCACAAAAACACAAAGATTTAGCGCTAAGGGGTTAAGCTTTTATGCGCCTCCTGCGATTGCCCATAGGTAAAGGCTGGCAGTCGAGGCATAAGGCGCATAGTTGTTTTTGTGCTTGTCAAAGAGTTTCTTGTCAAGCTGTTCATAACCATACAGCATGCAAATGCCCTTGCGTATAGCATAATCTCCATAGCTTATAATATTTGACCGCTGCATAGAAAACAGCATCAGCATTTCTGCTGTCCATACTCCAATGCCTTTAAGGCAGGTGAGCTTTGCGCATACTTCATCATCACTAAGAGAGCGAAGTCCATCCAAGTCGAGAGCGCCTGAAGAGACCATGTGCGCCGCATTTTTTATGTAATTAGCCTTGCGAAATGAAATGCCAAAACTCTGGAGTTCACCCTCATTTACAGCTTCAATGCTGCAAGGTGTGATACATTTTAACTCGGCTTTCATACGAGACCAGACTGTTTTGTGTGCTTTGGCTGCAATTTGCTGCCCAACGATGCTGTGAATAAGCGCCTCAAACAGGTCAGGAGTGACTTCTCGTTGAATAAGGCCGATTCTTTTAATTGCCTGACTCAGCATTTCATCCTTAGCTTGTAAATGGCTGAGTTCTTTTTTGCCATATATAAAAAACTGCATTTAAAGGGCGCCTTCAAGCCTGAGCAGAAATTCTTTAATTTTTAGCCCGCCTGCATAACCTGTGAGCGAGCCGTCAGAACCAATCACCCTGTGGCATGGAATAAAAACTGAGATTGGGTTTTTGCTGTTTGCGCGGCCTACAGCCCGCGCAGCTTTAGGCGAACCTATTTGTTGGGCAATTTGAGAATATGTTCTGACCTGACCAAAGGGAATGCTAAGGAGCGCCTGCCATACTCTTTGTTCAAAAGCGGTTCCCTCAGGTGCAAACGGCAGCTCAAATGTGCGGCGTTTCGCGCTTAAGTATTGCTCGAGCTGGTTGTAGGCCTCATTAAGCAGAGGGGTTTCTTCAAGGATATATTCAGCAGGCAAAACCGTACCAGCAATAAATAGGTTTGTAAGCGCTCCGTCTTTTTCTGCAAGACCGACCTCGCCCATTGCTGTCTTATATAAAAACGCCTTTTTCATGCTGACCTCCGCTAAATTAAATTCTTTATGCTTTTTTACAGTATAACATATCGGCTGCTCTTATTAAAAGTAGCGTTATAGCAGTGTATTTTATTAAATAACTTTGGGTATTCGCAGAATATAGGATACCTGATTAAAGGCTTTGCTATTGTAATGATTGTGATGTTTTGCTATTCTCTATATAGCATTTATCTGTCTATCTGTACAAATCATTTGAGCGCTTGGAGGATAATTGAATGGTTCATCTTGATGGCAAAGGGTTGACTTTAGACCAGGTCATAGCTGTTGCACGCGGCGGGGAGAAAGTCAGTATAACAGAACAGGCGCGGGCCAGAATAGATAAAGCTCGCAGTTATGTTGATTGCAAAGCTGACGAGGGCGCAATCATTTATGGCGTAACTACCGGGTTTGGCAAGTTTTCGGATACTTTTATTTGTGCTGCCGATATAGAAACGCTCCAGCACAACCTAATAAAAAGCCATGCGTGCGCACTTGGCGAGCCGCTCAACAAAGAAACTGTACGCACTTCAATGCTTTTAAGGCTCAATGCACTAAGCAGGGGGAACTCAGGAATACGGTATTCCACCCTTCAGGTGCTTCTTGATATGCTCAACTTCGGAGTACATCCGATTATACCCCAAAAGGGGAGTTTAGGTGCAAGCGGCGACCTTGCGCCGCTTTCGCATATGGTGCTTGTAATGATGGGGGAGGGGCATGCTGAATATAAAGGAGAAGTTTTAACCGGCTCTGAAGCTATGCGCCGTGCGGGCATAACCCCGGTAAAACTTGCCGCAAAAGAAGGGCTTGCGCTTATAAATGGCACGCAAATTATGACTGCAATTGGCGCTCTTGCACTTTATGATGCAAAATGCCTCTCTAAGCTTGCGGATATTGCGGCTGCTATGACAACCCAGGCGCAAAACGGAATTAAAAAAGCGTTCGACCCGCGGGTTCAAGAGCTTCGCGGTCATCAGGGCCAGCAGGATTCTGCAGCCAACTTGTTAAGGCTTCTTGAAGGGAGCGAGTTGGCGCATGACAGCGTGCAAGGCAAAGTACAGGATGCATATTCTATTCGCTGTACGCCTCAGATTCATGGTGCAAGCAGAGATGCCATACAATATGTATACGAGGCAGTTTCACGCGAACTTAACGCTGTTACAGATAACCCATTGATTTTCCCGGAAGAGGGTGAGGCGATTTCAGGTGGAAACTTCCATGGTCAGCCTATGGCATTGGCTTTCGATTTTTTGGGTATTGCGCTTGCTGAGTATGCAAATGTCTCTGAACGCCGTATAGAACGCTTGGTAAACCCACAGCTTAATGGCGGTCTTCC
>JAKJBL010000002.1:31816-63818 GCA_022707005.1 Bacillota bacterium
GCAGTATACAGCCGCATCCTTGGTATCCGAGAATAAAATTTATGCCCATCCTGCAAGCGTGGATTCTATCCCCTCATCTGCTAATCAGGAAGACCATGTAAGCATGGGCACTACAGCAGCACGCAAAGCGCGCATGATTCTTGACAACAGCCAAAAAGTCCTTGGAATAGAACTGTTCGCTTCCTCTCAGGCGCTTTGGCTCTTAGGTGAGGAAAAGCTTTCTAAAGCGACAAAGGCAGTTTACGAGCATATCCGCAGGCGTGTTCCGCCTGTTGAAAAAGATATTGCAATGCATTATGAACTGGTAAAATTCGATGAAATGGTTAAAAGCGGCGAGCTTGTCGCTGTTGTGGAGAATATCATAGGGGAGCTTTTGTAGGAGGGTATTATGTTGGAAAATTCAAAAATTGCACAGGCAATGACAATTAAGCTCGATGAACATTTGCCGGAATATCCGGACTTTGAGCAGGGGAGGCGCAGGGCGCCTGACAGAGGGTTTTCGCTTACAAAAGAGCAGGCTGCACTCGCGCTAAAGAATGCTTTGCGCTATGTGCCGCAAGCGCTCCATGAAGCGCTTGCGCCCGAGTTTATGGATGAACTCCTTACCCGCGGCCGCATTTATGCCTATAGATACAGGCCGCAGGGGAGAATTTACGGCAGACCAATAAACGAATATAAGGGCAATTGTCTTGCAGGCAAAGCGCTCCAGGTTATGCTTGACAACAACTTAGATTTTGAAATTGCGCTGTACCCATACGAACTTGTAACTTACGGCGAAACCGGCCAAGCCTGCCAGAACTGGCTTCAATACAGGCTAATTAAAAAATATCTTGAGGAGCTTACAGAAGAACAAACACTCGTGCTGCTCTCAGGCCATCCTTTGGGGCTTTTCCCGTCTAAGCCTGAAGCGCCAAGGGTTATACTGACAAACGCGCTCATGGTTGGCATGTTTGACAACATGAAGGATTGGGAAATTGCCGAACAGCTCGGTGTTGCAAATTATGGGCAAATGACAGCCGGCGGGTGGATGTATATCGGCCCTCAGGGCATAGTACACGGCACATTCAACACCATACTCGGAGCAGGGCGCAAATTCCTCGGCGTATCACAAAAAGGAGATTTAAAAGGCAAGGTCTTTGTTTCTTCCGGCCTTGGCGGTATGAGCGGGGCTCAGCCAAAAGCAGCAAATATTGCAGGCGCTGTCGGAATCTTTGCAGAGGTTGACTATTCAAGAATCAAAACGCGCCTTGACCAGGGCTGGGTAAATATTGCCTGCACAGATTTAGACGAGGTGTTTAGCATAGCAAACGCCAAAAGGCATAGCGGCGAAAGCATATCTATAGCCTACCATGGCAATATTGTCGATTTATTGGAGCGTGCGGCAGATGTGAACTTTAAGATTGACCTTTTGAGCGACCAGACTTCCTGCCACAATGCTTATGATGGCGGATACTGCCCTGTTGGCATAAGCTTTGAACAGCGAACAGCCATGCTCCATGATGAACGTGATGCTTTTAGAGAGCAGGTCAACGCATCTTTCAGACGGCATTTTAATGCAATCCGTACTCTAACTGCAGCCGGGACATATTTCTTTGATTATGGCAACTCCTTTATGAAGGCAGTATATGACAGCGGCGTTCATGAAATTTCAAAAAACGGTGTTGATGAGAAAGACGGCTTCATTTTCCCCTCCTATGTTGAAGATATTATGGGGCCGATGCTCTTTGATTATGGATATGGTCCTTTCCGCTGGGTTTGTCTCTCGGGCAAGCCGGAAGATTTAAATAAGACCGATGTTGCTGCAATGGCATGCATCGACCCTAATAGGCGCTTCCAAGATAGAGATAATTATATATGGATACGCGATGCTAAAGAGAATAAACTCGTTGTCGGAACGCAGGCGCGCATACTGTATCAGGATGCTGAAGGCAGAACGCGTATTGCCTTAAAGTTTAACGAAATGGTGCGAAACGGCGAAATAGGTCCTGTAATGCTCGGCAGAGACCATCATGATGTAAGCGGCACAGATTCACCCTTCCGCGAAACAGCAAATATTAAAGATGGCAGCAATGTAATGGCTGATATGGCTGTACAGTGCTTTGCTGGGAATGCTGCGCGCGGCATGTCCCTTTGCGCTTTGCATAACGGCGGCGGCGTAGGCATAGGCAAATCAATTAACGGCGGCTTTGGTCTGGTGCTTGATGGAACTTCCCGTACAGACGAAATTATTCGTTCTGCTATGATGTGGGATGTCATGGGAGGCGTTGCGCGAAGAAGCTGGGCAAGAAACGATAATGCAGTTGAAACTGCTGCTGCTTATAATGAAAAATGGATGGGGAAGGGGCACATAACCCTGCCGTTTGTCGCAGATGAGAGCCTGGTTGAAAATACAATTAACAAGGCAGGTATATAGTATGGCTAAAATAATTGAATGTGTTCCAAACATAAGCGAAGGCCGCAGACCGGAAATAACCGAAAAATGTCTTGATGTTGTGCGCAATACACCCGGAGTCGTGCTCCTTGACAGCAGCAGCGATTATAGCCACAATCGCAGTGTAATAACATTTCTCGGTTCGCCTGAAGGGGTAGAAGAAGCTGCTGTTGCCCTTGCAAAAGAGGCTGCAGCGCTTATTGATTTAACAAAGCATCATGGGGAACACCCCAGAATGGGTGCAATTGATGTCATTCCGTTTATCCCGATAAAAGAAGTTGAAATGGCTGAGTGCGTAGCGCTCTCAAAGCATGTTGCCAAAAGAATAGCGGAAGAGTCCAAAATACCTGTTTATCTTTACGAAGAATCCGCAAGTACGCCGCAGCGCGTTAACCTGGCAGCAATCCGAAAAGGTCAGTTTGAGGGCATGAGCGAAAAAGTAAAGCTGCCTGAGTGGGAGCCTGACTTTGGTGGAAGAACTGTTCACCCCACTGCAGGGGTTGTAGCAATAGGAGCACGAATGCCCCTTATTGCATTTAATATAAACCTGTCTACTTCAGATGTTGAAATAGCTAACAGAATAGCTAAGATTATAAGACGCAGTAGCGGTGGCTTCGATGCTGTTAAAGCTATAGGCATTATGCTTGAGGATAGAAACATTGCGCAGGTCTCAATAAATATGACAAACTTCAATGTTACTCCTCTTTACAGGGTGCTTGAGCTTATAAAAGCAGAGGCTGCCCGCTGGGGCATACATGTTGTAGGCACAGAGATTGTCGGGCTTACCCCAATGCGTGCGCTTATTGACTCTGCAGAATACTATATGCAGCTTGAGAACTTTGACGCTAATAAGCAGGTGCTCGAAAACCACATTCTTTAAGGAGGATTGAATGCTGCTTATAAAGAATATCGGTCTTTTGCAGACCTCAGTCGGAACAGGCTGCGCTCGCGGAATAGCGCAGCGTGAGAACTTAAAGCTGCGCAATGCGGCAATTCTTATTGAGCGAGGCAAAATTTCAGAAATTACAAGCGATGGTGTGCTGCCTGCATGCCCCCGCGGCATTGCCGAACTTGATGCAAAGGGGCTCCTTGTCACCCCCGGGCTTGTTGATTCGCATACCCATCTGGTTTTTGGGGGATGGCGGCAGCACGAAGTCCAGCTCAAGCTTAAGGGCGCCTCATACCTTGAAATTCTTAGAGCGGGCGGCGGCATACTTGATACAGTCAGGAAAACGCGGGCAGCTACTGAAGAAGAGTTATACAATAAGAGCCTGAGATTCCTTGACGAAATGCTTGCGCTTGGCGTGACTTCTGTTGAAGCTAAGAGCGGGTACGGGCTTGATTTAGAAACAGAATTAAAGCAGCTAAGGGTGCTTAAGGCACTTAATCAAGACCATAAGGTTGATATTGTGTCTACCTTCATGGGCGCGCATGCAGTTGCGGATGAATACGCAGGCAATGGAAATGCATATATCGACTTCGTTTGTGAAACTGTTTTGCCCGCTGTATGTGAACAGGGACTTGCCTCGTGCTGCGATGTTTTTTGCGAAGACTCTGTATTTAATGTTGAACAGAGCAGAAAAGTACTCAATTGTGCAAAAGAGCATGGGCTGAAGCTAAAGATTCACGCAGATGAAATCCATGCAATTGGAGGCGCTGAGCTTGCAGGTGAAGTTGGGGCAATTTCGGCAGAGCATTTAATCGCAACAGAAGAAGCAGGCATGGCCGCACTTGCTAAGGCAGGTACTGTAGCAGTACTTCTGCCGCAAACATCCTTCTATTTGGCTAAGCAGTATGCAAAAGCAAAACGAATGATTGAGCTTGGGATTCCTGTAGCGCTTGCATCGGACTTTAACCCAGGTTCCTGCCCTTCGCTTAATCTCCAGTTTGCTGTAAATCTTGGCTATTTAGGGTATGGACTGCAGCCTGAGGAAATTCTGACTGCTGTAACAAGAAATGCCGCGTATGCGATTGGGCTTGATAAAAGCGTTGGAACACTCGAAAAAGGAAAACAGGCTGATATCGTTATTTGGGATGCTCCGGATTTTGAGATGCTGTGCTATCGTTTTGGAAGCAACCAGGTGCATTCTGTAATTAAAAAAGGAGAAATAGTTGTATGACGCTTGACAAGCAAAGTATTGATATGTATCTTGTTGCCTTAGCATCAGAACTGCCTGCACCGGGCGGCGGCAGCGCAAGCGCGCTATGCGGGGCGCAGGGCGCTGCATTAACTGCAATGGTAGCTAATCTTACCCTTGGCAAGAAGAAATATGAACAGGAGCAGGAGATTTGCAGGCTGGCTGCTTGTGAGGCACTTGAGTTAAAAGAAAAGCTCCAAATTCAAATAGAACGTGATACTCAAGCATATAACCTTGTATGCTCAGCCTTTAAGCTGCCAAAGGAAACAACAGCAGAGCAGGCGCTTCGCAGCCATAAAATTGCAGAGGCAACGCTTGCTGCAACTGAAATGCCTTTTCGTACAATGCAGCTCGCGCAGGAAGTTTTGCGTCTGACACGTTCGCTTGTAGGCCGTTCAAATGTGAATGCAGCAAGCGATTTAGGCGTTGCTGCTTTAAACCTTTTGTGTTGCATAAAAGGGGCATGGTTAAATGTGCTTATAAATTTAAGCGGCCTTAAAGATGAAAACAAAGCTGCTGAATTTTTAAGTAAAGGCAGAAGCCTGCTTGAAGAAGCAGAAAAAACAGAGCATGAAATTTTAAATCTTGTTATGGAGAGTCTCTAAGGTTTTTATGAATAACTCAAAACAGGTCTGGAAAAGCTTGCGCTTTTCCAGACCTGTTTTATACTAACACTCTTTTGCGCAAATCACAGTTAAATCAGGGTGCAGCTGTAAAATTGATGCAGGCAGTTTAGGGGTAACGGGACCATATAGCGCACGGTCAATTATTTCGAACTTTGCTTTGCCGCAAGCTAAAAGCACAACCTTTCGCGCGTGCATTATGCCTCTTAAGCCCATTGTGAGCGCCGCAGTCGGAACATTAGAAATCTCGTTTTCAAAAAAACGTGAATTCGCGCTGATTGTATCCTCAGAAAGGAGCACGCGGTGAGTGTCCATTACAAATTCTTCGCCCGGTTCATTGAACCCGATATGTCCGTTATTTCCTATTCCGAGAAGCTGCAGGTCGATGCCGCCAAGCTCATGGATTGTTTTATCGTACTTTGCGCATTCCTGAGCATAATCTGATGCCATACCATCAGGCACATAAGTGTTATGCTTTTTTATATCAATATGGTTAAAAAGATTGTCATTCATGTAAGTTCTGTAGCTTTGAGGGTGCGTTTCTTGAAGACCGCAGTATTCATCAAGATTTACAGTTGAAACGCCTTTAAAAGAGAGTTCTCCTGCTTTGAATAAAGCGGCTAACTGCTTATATGCGCCTATAGGCGTTGAGCCTGTTGCAAGGCCTAAAACACAAGCAGGTTTCATAAGAATCTGCGCGCAAATAAGGCTTGCAGCTTTTTTGCTCATTGCTTCGTAGCTGTTTGTTAGAATATAATTCATGCAAACTCCTTTCCTTTGACGAATACTTTTTTAATATTCCACTGCTTATCAATTAAGACCATGTCGGCTTGTTTGCCGCTTATAATACTGCCAATGTATTTATCCATCTTAATTGCTCGTGCCGGGTTCATTGTAGCTGCAGATAGCGCCGCTTCCTGCTTAATCCCAAACTTAATTGCATTTTTCACAGCCTGCATTAAATTTATGGAAGAACCTGCAATTGTACCATCGTGCAGCATTGCTTTTCCGCCTTGTACTGTAACAGGCTGACCGCCAAGTTCATATTCTCCATCAGCTAACCCTGCGCTTCTCATGGAGTCGCTTATAAAGCATATTTTGCTCTTATCAAAAAGTTTAAACACTGCGCGTATAACCGCAGGATGAAGATGTATGCCATCGCAAATAACTTCAACGCTTGCGCCTGCATCTGCAGCTGCACCTATTATACCGGGGCTTCTATGCAGAAAAGGTTCCATTGCGTTGAATAAATGCGTAACATGGGTTGCTCCGTTTTCAAACGCCTGCATTGCAGTATCATAATCTGCAGCTGTATGTGCAAGAGAGACTGTTGCGAGCTTTGCTGCTCTTTCAATAAAATCAAGCGCGTTTGGGAGCTCGGGCGCAAGGTCAATTAGCTTTATTCGGTTGTTTGCAGCTTTATTCAGCCGTTTTAACATTGCAAAATCCGGAGGAATAATATTTTTTGAAGCCTGCGCACCTTTCTTTAGCGGGTTAATGAACGGGCCTTCCATATTTATGCCTATACATGTGGCTCCAGTTTCAGTTGTAAAGCTGCCGGCTACGCGCATTGCCTGTTCTAATCTTATTTCATCATATGTCATTGTAGTAGCCAAGAATGATGTTATTCCATTCATAGCATAAAATCTTGACATAGTTTTAAGCGCCTGCTCAATGCCGTCTGAGGTATCTGCGTTCATTGCGCCATGTGTGTGTATATCCACAAGCCCCGGGATAAGCATATAGCCAGAAGCATCAAAACCTTTGCCCTTTAGGGTTCCTGATTCAACAATGTTTTCTTCAAAGCGGACATCCATTTTTCGAAAACATGAGTCTTCACAGAATACATTTGCATTTTTTATCAGCATTGTGTACTACATCCTTTCAGGCAGACTTGCCGCTGCGACTGACTGCCCAACTCTTCTCGCTTTTTCATCAGGCAAAACCGGTTTAATATTTGCAGCAATATCAGGGTATTCATTTTTAAGTATATGCGCCGCAGCTTCAAGAATAAGCTCTCCGCCCCTGCCGCTCATAACTCTTCCAAGCAGCAGCGCGTTGTGAAAACCGTATAAATCATAGTAAAGCGGCAGCGTGTGCCCCAAGTATGCGCCTATGGTTGAGAAGACTGAAGCTGCAGCGCTGCTTCCATCTTTAAGAAGGTTTTGCACATGCAGGAGTTTTTCAGCCGGAGTTAGCTTTTCGCCAAGCTCAATGCCTGCAAGCGGTGCAAGGCGTATTACGGCATCTTGAGAAAAATACTTAACGCCGCAGCCAATGTCGCCAGACCACTCATCGCGCGGCGCTACATGCTGCGCATCAGTAGGTGCAAAGGCTAGCTCGTTTAGCCAGCCTGTAATATGGCCGTTTTTATCAAGAAATCCCGCAGCTTCACTTGTACCCATTGCTATTCCTAAAACATTATTTGTATTTAGGTTCATTCCACCTGCAAGAGCGCTTACATCGCCGTCATTGCAAACAACTACCGGAACATCAGCAATTTCTTTTGCTGCGCGCAGATAAATATTTTGCACCTTTTCTTTATACAAAGCCTTGGGCACTTTTAAAAATAAAGAGGCGACCATAGTTTTGTTATCAATATATATGCCTGCTGAGGAAATGCCTATTGCATCAACCCTGGGCATATGGGCTGCAGCTGATTTAAGCGCCTGAACAATCTCCTGAAAGTGGTAGTCAGGGTCTGGCTGCGTTTTGGGATGCCAAACCACCTCTTCGGAAAACACAGGTATGCCATCAATAACTGCTGAAACCTTTCTATCGCTGCCGCCCGCATCAAAGCCGATACGGCATCCGTCGAGGTGCCTGCCAAGAGGTTTGGAAACTTCGTATGCAGAAGGTTTTTCACTAACTGCAAGCACTTCGAATTCTTTTTCATAAACATCGGCCATGAATTCAGCATCAAAGGCGCGGGCGCCGCCTGCAGAAAATGCATCGCGGATATAGTTGAAAAGAACATCATTTACGCCATATAAATAAACCCTGAAACCGCCTTTCATCCAGAGTAAAGTTTTAATTAACCGTTCGAGATAGTATTTATCTGCATCAAATTTTGAAGTAGTGCCGTGTATAAATGTTTCATGCACTGCCATTTGACCTTGTGAACGTAAAATTGCAATTGCAATCGGGACAGAGGCATCTTTTTTATACTCGTTAAACCACTTGTAAAGCGGAATAAAGCCTTCATCTAAAATGGGCCTATTCTCAACTGTAATATTTACGCCTAAGTGCATCATTTGCAAATCTCCTTTATTGACAAAGCATATAACTTTATTTTGGGCTTATAACGCATTAACTTTCAGGTGCTACTATTCATTATAAACGAATTCTATGTTTCATAATAGAGCTATTAAATACAAAAGATACACCCTATGTTTTGCTGCATAGGGTGTAATGGATGCAAGCTTTTCTTTTGGCTGGTAGCAAAGTATAGCTGCAGGCAATGTTTAAGCTAAGAAAAGCTCAATATCTGAATCAACTGTATCAATGCTTGCAATGCCAAACTTCTCAACAAGCACTTTTGCCACATTGGGAGATAGGAAGCCGGGGAGTGTGGGCCCTAAGTGAATGTTTTTAACACCTAAGTAAAGAAGCGCCAAAAGGACAATTACTGCCTTTTGCTCATACCAGGCGATATTAAACGCTATAGGCAGTTCGTTAATATCGTCAAGGCCAAATGCTTCTTTAAGCTTAAGCGCTATAAGCGCAAGCGAGTATGAGTCGTTGCATTGGCCTGCATCCAAAACTCTCGGAATGCCGCCTATGTCACCAAGGTCAAGTTTGTTATAACGGTATTTGGCGCATCCGGCTGTCAAAATTACTGTATCCTTGGGGAGCTTTTCTGCAAATTCGGTGTAGTAGGCTCTTGACTTCATTCGCCCATCGCAGCCTGCCATAACAAAGAATTTCTTAATTGCTCCGCCTTTAACTGCTGCTATTACTTTATCTGCTAAATCAAGAACCTGTTTGTGAGCAAAACCACCTACTATGCTGCCTGATTCAATTGCTTCAGGCGGCGGGAGCGTCTTTGCGAGCGCAATTATTTCAGAGAAATCTTTTTTACCGGACTCATCAGCAACAATATGCTTGCAGCCGGGATAGCCTGTTGAGCCTGTTGTAAACAGTCTGCTTAGAACTTCTTCGCTCCTTGGAGGAACGATGCAATTCGTTGTAAAAAGAATAGGGCCATGGAAGGAAACGAACTCATCAACCTGCTTCCACCATGCATTGCCATAGTTGCCTGCAAAATTATCATATTTGCTAAAAGCAGGATAATAGTGAGCAGGAAGCATTTCACCGTGGGTGTAGACATCAACGCCTGTGTCCTTAGTTTGCTCAAGCAGCTGTTCGAGGTCAGCTAAATCATGCCCCGAAATTAAAATTGCAGGGTTGTTCCGAACCCCTATGTTTACCTTTGTTATTTGCGGGTTGCCATATCTTGATGTGTTCGCCTCATCAAGAAGAGCCATTGCCTTAACTCCAAACTCACCTGTTTTTAAGGTTAAAGCAACAAGCTCGTCTGCTCCAAGCGTATTATCCAATGTTGCTGCCAATGCTTCATAAATAAATGCATTTATTTCGTGGTTTTCTTTGCCGATATTGTTGGCGTGTTCCGTATAGGCAGCCATACCTTTTAGCCCATAAATAATCATTTCACGAAGCGAGCGGATATCTTCATTTTCAGTTGAAAGCACACCTATTGATGCTGCTTTATCAAGCATTTCGCTTCTGGTTTTAACGAAGAAAGTTGCTGCATCGCTGTAACCTTCAATGTTCAAGCCTTCTTTTAGTTCATCCCTGTATTTGAGCATTTTTAAAATTTGCCTTTCGAGGGAATCACAATCAAAGTTGGCATTGGTTATTGTCATAAACAGGCTGCTTAGCACATCATAATTCATGCTCTTTTTGTTGGAAGTGTTTATTTTGGCTTTAACAACGAGCTGCGAAAGACCTTTCAATGTGTATATCAATAAATCCTGAAGCTTTGCTGTTTCTTCGGTCTTTCCGCATACGCCGCGGATTGTGCATCCTTTGCCTGCAGCCGTTTCCTGGCACTGGTAACAAAACATACTCATAGCTGCTCCTTACTCCTCTACCGGCTCAAAGTCATCTTTTCCAACAAAGCAGATTGGGCATTGCCAGTCCTCAGGTAAATCCTCAAATGAAGTCCCCGGCGCAATTCCGCTGTCTTCGTCGCCCAGCTCAGGGTCATAAATATACCCGCATGGAATACATCTGTACTTTTTCATTATTTAATCCTCCATTTGTTTTTTATTAGTTTAATAACCAGCTCAAGAGGCATAGTTAAGCCTTTGGCGCAGGTGCTTTTACAACTATAAGCTCCAAAGTTTCACTCGTGTGATTTTGAACATTCATTTTTGTATTAAAGGGGATTTTTAAAAGCGTACCAGCCGCATATTCGTGGAAATCCTGTTCATCAAGGCCTATAGAAAGCGTGCCGCGAACAACTGACATATAAACATTCGAGTTCGAAAAATGTTCCGGCAGCCCCTCGCCTTTATTAAAAACCATATGCAAGTAGTGAATGTTTTCGTCGAACAGTACCTTTTCTATTGCCTTTTCGTCTCCGGTTGAGAATATAAACACTTGTTCTACCATGCTTACCCTCCTTTTTTTTGTTTAAGGCACACATCTCAAATATACCACACTAAACACAGAGTGTAACAGGCAAAAAACCGGTTTAAATTAATATATGAATGCAATACTTAGCATAGCCGCATTTGCGCTAAGGCGGAAAGTATTAAGCTTTTTCAAACAATCCGAGTTAAATGTAGAAATGGCGCTGGAGAATGATATAATTAATGAAGCTTTACTTGTGTACGAAAGGGAGCAGACTGCGAAGGCAGTAAAACAAAGGGGAACTGCATTTGTATAAAAACCCGTATACATCATCCGGTTTAGGTAATCTATTAGGGCGATGTACTAATTCAATAAAAAGGTTTGCGCGAAAAGGCAGGGCAAAGAACAGAGTTAAGCTTTATTTGTTTGCTGCAGCCTTGGCTGTCTCTTTTGTATGCCTGTTATTATTAGGTAAAACCAAGAAAGCAGTTTCTTATGGAACGGAGCAAAGCCAGCCGGCAGTTTTGGATTTTGCTCAACCTGAATTGGCTGCTGAGCAGGCTGATAAAACTTATGCTGAGCAGGACATGCAAAACGACGTGCTTGAAATTAAGGAGCCGCCCCCTGCTGTTGCCGCAAAACCGGACCCTATTACAACACCTAAAGAACAACCCAAAGTCCGTGAGTTGCCTCCATCACCTTCACCGGCCCCAAAACCAAAGTCCGTTGATTTAGACGCGTTTGTAGATTTCTACATGGTCGAAGCAAAAGAATACTACGGCGACTTTGGGTATTCATCCAATCATTATAACTATACGGAAAACGATGTTTATATGCTCGCGCAGCTCATTTATGGTGAAGCAAGGGGCGAATCAACAAAAGGCAAGCTTGCAGTTGCCAATGTGGTCATGAACCGTGTTCTATCACGCGGTTTCCCGGGCAATACAATAGAAGCGGTTATAAAAGCTCCAAATCAGTTTACCGGGTATTCATCTTCAATACGGCCTGATTCATCCTGTTTTTCAGCAGCAAAGCAGGTGCTCGATAAGGAGGTTTGGGTACTGCCGCAGGATATTTACTATTTCCATTCTAACAAATCGGAAGGTGAAAACTGGGGAAGTCATAGGTTTTATGCTAAAATAGGCGCGCATTGTTTTTACAGGGAGAGCTACAGCGGCCGCAAGCGAAACGCAGATATTCCGCCTGCGCTTTATGAACGAATATATAAATGGCCCCAATATGGCTGCAAGCCCGGAAAGCGGGTTTCACGTATACAGTATATGCTCAATAAGCTTGGCTACAAGGTTAAAGCTGACGGTTACTTCGGCATGACATCAAAAGAGGCTCTTATTGAATTCCAGACTAAAATGGGGCTTGAGGCAGATGGTGTTGCAGGGCCTTCCACTATTAGGTCTCTTATCCGCAAATTCGGCGCAGAAGAATATATAAAAAAGTATAGCTGAGGGTTCTTCTTAGGTTCTTTGTGCTTTCAACTATTTATTTTCATTATTGGCTAAGACAATACTTCGCTTCTTAGCGCTTGTGTCTTAGGGTGCGTTAATAACCTGTCTTAATTTGTGCGCAAGGGCAGGGAAAAAGCGCGTTGTTGCGCTCTGACCTTCTATGATATAAAGCAAACAATAGTTTAAAAGTTGTTTTCATAGGGTAAATCTATACTAAAGCCTAACTTTTACGGGGCGGCTTGGTGTTTAAGTTGCAGATTTCACTGCGCGAAGTAAGAAAACTGCTTTAATAGTAATGCAGCTTTGTTATATTTTTGAAAGGTAAAAGTTTATGAAAAAGGATATACAAATCGGCGGCATGACATGCGCAGCTTGCTCCCAAAGGGTCGAAAAGGCAGTTTCAAAGCTTAATGGCGTTTCATCTGCTTTTGTAAATCTTGCAAGCGAAAAGCTTGCTGTAGAATTTGACGAGAATACAGCATCCATAAGCGATATATGCAAAACAGTTGAAAATGCCGGCTATACATGCAAAGTGCAAGCTGAAACTGCAAATGTGGTAATTCCGATTGAGGGCATGACATGCGCAGCCTGTTCCCAAAGAGTTGAAAAGGTGCTTTCAAAGCTTGAGGGTGTAAAGCAGGTTTCGGTTAACCTTGCCACAGAAAAGGCGGCAGTTGAATATGACCCAGAAGTGGTTAAGCTTTCCGCAATAAAGCTCAGCATTGAAAAGGCAGGCTATATACCGAAAACCATTGAAAATACAGATGTCGATGAAGACAGGCAGCAAAAAGAAAAAGAAATCCGCGCTATGAAGGTAAGGTTTATAGTTGCAGCTTCCTTTGGGCTGCCGCTGCTTTATCTTGCAATGGTGCCTATGATTAGCTGGGTGAGCCTGCCGTTTCCAAAATTTCTTGAACCTATGGCAAACCCTCTTTTATATGCGCTGGTGCAGCTGTTTTTAGTTGCTCCAATAATAATTGCAGGCCGCCGTTTTTACACCGTGGGCTTTAGAGCAATTCTTCAAAAAAGCCCGAATATGGATTCGCTCATTGCGTTAGGAACCTCAGCAGCTCTTATTTACAGCCTTTATTCAACTTACCGCATAAGCCTCGGGGATGTTCATATGGTTCACGGTCTGTATTTCGAGTCTGCAGGCATAATAATTACGCTTATCATGCTTGGTAAAATGCTTGAGACAATATCAAAGGGAAAGACTTCAAATGCAATAAAAAAGCTAATGGGTCTTGCGCCCAAAACTGCAACTATTCTGCATGACGGGCAGGAAATAGAGCTGCCGATTGACGAGGTCGAAATAGGAAATATCCTGCTTGTTAAACCGGGCGAAAAAATTCCTGTTGATGGCGTTGTCATCTTTGGCAATACATCAGTTGATGAATCAATGCTTACTGGCGAGAGCATTCCCGTAGATAAAAAACTTGGAGACAAGGTATTTGCGGCAACTATAAATGCAAATGGAGCAATTCACATTGAGGCTGCAAAAATCGGCAAGGATACCGCGCTATCGCAAATAATCAGGCTTGTTGAAGAAGCACAAGGGCAAAAGGCGCCAATAGCAAAACTTGCAGATGTGGTTTCGGGCTACTTTGTTCCAGCAGTCAGTATAATTGCTGTACTTGCCTTTGTTGCATGGCTCCTTGCAGGCCAGCCGCTTTCTTTTGCGCTTACAAAGTTCGTTTCTATTTTAGTCATAGCATGCCCTTGCGCGCTCGGGCTTGCTACGCCTACTGCAATTATGGTCGGCACGGGCAAGGGCGCAGAATATGGAATTCTCATAAAAGGCGGCGAAGCACTTGAACTTGCACATAAAATCAACACGATTATTTTCGATAAAACAGGCACAATCACTCAGGGATATCCCGAGCTTACTGATATAATTCCTAAAGGGGGCATTGCGCCCGAACGTCTTATGCAATTAGCCGCATCAGCAGAGAAAGTATCTGAACATCCGCTTGGTGCTGCGATAGTACGAGCTGCAGAGAATAAAAAGATTCCGCTTTTGCCTGCAGAGAATTTTGCTGCAATCCCCGGTCGTGGAATCGAGGTTACGATTGACGGCAATGCGTTGTTAATAGGAAACAAAAAGCTAATGGAGGAAAAGCAAATACAGCTAAATGAGCTTGAGCTTCAAACTGACCGCCTGGCAGACGAAGGTAAAACCCCGATGTTTATTGCTGTTGACGGAAATACTGCAGGCATACTTGCAGTTGCGGATGTAATAAAAGACAACAGCAAAAAGGCAGTTTCGCTTTTAAACGAAATGGGTATTGAAGTTGTCATGATAACAGGCGACAACAAAAGGACAGCGCAGGCTATTGCAAAACAGGTGGGCATCTCAAGGGTGCTTGCAGAGGTGCTTCCTAACGATAAGTCCCGTGAGGTGAAAAAGCTCCAGGCAGAAGGCCGCAAGGTGGCAATGGTCGGCGATGGAATAAATGATGCCCCTGCACTTGCTCAGGCGGATATAGGTATTGCTATTGGCTCAGGTACGGATGTCGCAATGGAGTCTGCGGATATAGTGCTTATGAAAAGTGATTTAACAGATGTTTCAACCGCAATACATCTTAGCCGCAGGACAATCCGAATTATCAAGCAGAATCTGTTTTGGGCTTTTGCATATAATACAGCAGGCATACCTATAGCAGCCGGTCTGTTGTACTTGTTTGGCGGCCCGGAATTAAGCCCTATGTTTGCAGCAGCAGCAATGGCTATGAGCTCGGTTTCTGTTGTTTCTAACGCGCTGAGATTAACACGGTTTAAGCCGTATATTTAGCTTAACCCGGAGCTAAAATTTGCGCAAAATCAAGAAAAGCGGTATATTAAAAGAATAAACAAGTCTTTCTAAGAAACAATTGCGGAGGTAAGTATGAAAATCGGGGTTGCAGCAGATAAAATGGGCATTGCAGAGCATTTTGGTCATTGTGAACAGTTTCTTGTGTACGATACAGACGGTAAAAGTATAATAAAGCGCGAGATAGTCCCTAATCCTGGGCATAAGCCGGGTTTTTTGCCTGTCTTCCTGCATGAACAGGGCGTAAATGTCATTATTTCAGGCGGAATGGGGCAGGGCGCTGTTACGCTCTTCCAAGAAAACGGAATTGAAGTAGTAACAGGAGCACAGGGCGAAGCTGAAAGTGCAGTAAAGCATTATATTGAAGGTACGCTGAAGTTTTCAGATGCAGTTTGCAGTGAGCATTCACATCATGATGACTAAAGCAGCAAAAGGAGAATGACAACATGACACTTGCCATCTACCTGTTTGCAGGGCTTGCGCTGATAGTTTCTTTAATTAAAAGCAGGGAAAAGACAATTTCGGCTCTTAAAAAGGCATGGAAATCGTTTGAGGGTATTCTGCCGCAGTTGCTTTCAATACTTATACTCATAGGGCTCATGCTCGCAGTTCTTACGCCTGAACAAATCTCGAGCTATTTAGGCAAGGATTCAGGCTGGTTGGGGGTTATAATCGCGTCGTTAATTGGCTCTGTAACGCTAGTGCCCGGGTTTGTGGCTTTTCCGCTTGCAGCAGCGCTTATAAAAAACGGCGCCGGCTATATGCAAATTGCGGCTTTTATTTCAACGCTTATGATGGTCGGCATAATAACACTGCCTATTGAAATTAAGTACTTTGACAAAAAGGCGGCAATCGCAAGAAATGCTGCAGCCTTTGTGTTCTCAATGGCTGTTGCTTTAGTTATGGGGGTGTTGATGTGAGCGAAAGGTTTATGACACTCTTTAAAAGATACCGCATCTTTCTTCTTCTCTTGGTTGTTCAGCTTGCAGTCATGCTTGTATTTCCGCAAACCGGAAGCAAGTCCTTGCAGCTCACATGGTCAAACCTTGGCGAAATGCTTTCCGTCTTGCCGCCCATTTTCATTCTGCTTGGTTTGCTGGATGTGTGGGTTAAGCGTGAAACCATGATTAAATACATGGGGGAGAGTTCCGGCATTATCGGCATACTGCTTGCCTTCTTTATCGGTTCTGCTGCAGCAGGGCCGCTGTACGCTGCGTTCCCCGTTGCTGCAATGCTCTTGAAGAAAGGCAGCAAATTATCAAATGTTCTTATTATGCTTGGCGCCTGGTCAACAACAAAAATTCCGTTAATTCTTTTTGAAGCTTCATCTCTTGGCCCAAAATTCATGCTTATTCGCCTGGGGATGGACTTAATCGGGATTGCTTTAATCGCTTATTTTATAGAAAGAATACTTACAAAAGAAGAGAAAGAAGCAATAATAAAAAGGGCAGCCGAGCAGGAGGGTTAATTCGCTTTTACATTTAATATTGAAGCTTGTTTGAAAGCACACAAGCTATGTGCTGTGGTGCTTTTTGCGAAACATAACTTGTTTACCATGAAATTGAATGTTGCTGGTAAAAGTGTTTACTCCTGAAAAAAAGAGTGGTATTATTGCACTATTCAAGTAAACATCAGCAAAAAATAGAATTATGGAGGAGCAAAATGAAGAGGTTAGTTTCAATATTATTGGCTCTTGTTTTAATACTTACCATGCTTGGAGGCTGCGCAAAGCAGGCGCAAAAACCAGCAGTAAAAGATTCGAAAAAGACCGAAGCTGTTGATAAACAATCACCAGAAAAGGCAGAAAAGCCGGACAAAGGAGCTGCTAAAAATCCTTTAGGGGCAAAAAGTACGCCTGGCGAGATGTATTCTGCTTATTTGGAGATGAAATCCGCATTTCTTGAGAGGGTTATAGACAGCGTCAGCCAAGAGGCGCCTATGAGCGTTATTGGTTTATTGGGGCTTAGCACCGCAGACTTGATGCTGATACCAATTACGCTTATAGGGATGGACAAAGGTGCAATAAAAGCCGGACTTGCAGTATTTGGCAGCGACTCGGATTTTCAGTATAACATTTCAGGGAACAATTATACTCTTAGCTATAAAGATAATGGGGAAACAGTTTTATACGAAATGGAGTATAACCCTGCAAAGCAAGCTGCTGCAACTAAACTCTCAAAAGGCGGCAAAGAATTGATGTTTTTTGAATATATTAAAACATCTTATGGATATGCCTCGCAGCACTATTTAGTAAATGATGATGGCGTATTTTCTGTTTACATGGGGACTTTCTATGGGAGCAGTGAGAAGCCTGATGGAGTTGTAGGTGTTTCCGAACAGCTTGATGCTGCGCCAAAATCAATCCTCAGCGGCACAGAGCCTGCAAAAGATCTGCCGAAACAGTGCAAAACATGGTTTGCAATAGAAGGCGCCTCTGGGAAGGGGCAAAATGATGATGGTTCAACATTTAACTTTAATGTTGGATAAGAACACAAAATAATAGGCGCGAGAAAAGCCCTTCCGTCTTTAGGCGCAAGGGCTTTTTGAATACAAAATGCAAGCCGGTTATTCTATTCCTGCACTGCGAAGCAGCATTTAAACTGATAGCGTTGGTTTTGCACATAATGTTCTTCACAAAATAAAGAGTAAATGTTAGGGCGTTAGGACTTGCTTTTGCGATGTGGGTGTGCAAAATGTAATGGCTGTGCTTTGATGCGTCCTGTATTCTAATAGACGCTTTCTTCAATGTACGTATACATGTATACAAGTATCCGGGTATACCTGGATGCAGAAAAATGCCTGTTTGCCTAAATAATTTTAACATTCCCCTTTTATGCAGCGCCTTAATATTTAGCTGTTATATAATCCTCTGTTGTAATAATATTATGTTTTTACAGCATATTGTTTATTTCTTTTAAAAGCTTTAAGAATAGCTGGACATCCGCAAAAATTACATATAGAATATAAAAAGGTATAAAGACTGAATGTACAAATTATTCAGCGCCGAACCAATTTATGCAACTTTTAGAATCAGACTTGCATGAACAATATTGAACCAAATGATTGTCTTAGCCAGCAGCTTGAGAGGAATGTTAACATGTCGAATTTCGTCATTAACGAAAAGTGGTGTAAGGGCTGTGGAGTTTGTGTAGCTCTGTGCCCAAAGAAAGTACTCGAATTAAAAAACAACAAAGTATCAGTTGCAAACGAAGAAGCCTGCATTAGATGCCGCTTATGCGAGTATCGATGCCCTGACTTCGCAATATTTGTTAAGGAGGGGAAAGCATGAGCGAAGAAAAAGTTCTATTTCTACAGGGAAATGAAGCATGTGTCTTAGGTGCCCTACGGGCGGGGATGCGCTTTTTTGCAGGCTACCCGATAACCCCATCATCTGAAATAGCAGAGATTTCCTCAATTGAACTGCCTAAAGTGGGCGGCCGGTTTATACAAATGGAAGATGAGATTGCTTCAATGGCTGCTGTTATTGGTGCTTCCATGACTGGTGTAAAAGCTATGACTGCCACTTCTGGCCCAGGCTTTTCGCTCAAACAGGAAAACATCGGGTTTGCCTGCATGGCGGAAGTTCCTGTTGTGGTAGTTTCAATTATGCGTATGGGACCGTCAACCGGTCTGCCGACATCTCCTGCACAGGGAGATTTAATGCAGGCACGCTGGGGTACACATGGGGATCACCCTGCGATTTGCCTTATTCCAAGTTCAGTAAAAGAAATGTATGAGTTCACGATAAGAGCATTTAATCTATCTGAAAAATACCGTACGCCTGTAATTTTAATGACTGACGAAGTCATCGCGCACATGCGTGAAGGAGTTAAGCTTCAGGAAAATTACGAAATCATAGAGCGGAAACGACCTGCTCCCGGCGCTTTCAACTACCAGCCATTTTTAGATATCGATGGTGATGGAGTGCCGCCTATGGCACCTTACGGCGAGGGCTATAAATTCCATGTTACCGGCTTGAGTCATGATGAAAACGGGTTCGCTACAAATTCACCCGAAAAAAACGAGAAGCTTCTTAAACGGCTCAAATACAAAGTAGACAAAGATGCCGAGGAAATAGCCACATACAGCGAATACTTAATGGAAGACGCTGAATATGTGCTTGTAGCGCTTGGCTCAGTTTCAAGGACTGCGCAAAATGTTGCGCGGCAATTGCGTGCAAATGGTGTTAAGGCAGGGCTTTTTACTCCGAAAACACTATGGCCTTTCCCAGAGGCTGCGCTTAAGAGACATCTTTCTGCTGCTAAGCTTGTTATTGTCCCTGAGTTGAACCTCGGGCAGCTTGTGCTGGAGGTTGAGCGAATAGTTAAAGGCAGCTGCGAAGTAAAGCTTATTGCAAAGGCAAGCGGCGAGCTTTTCAAAACGGATGAGCTTTATAACCAAGTTGCGGGGGTGATTGGAGAATGAACAATACATTAGAGTACATGAGAGAAAACAGGCTCCCTCACATCTGGTGCCCCGGGTGCGGCAACGGAACTGTAATCGGAGCTTTAATTCGCGCAATCGATGCTTTGGGGCTTGATACTAATAAAACTGTTTTAGTTTCAGGGATTGGCTGTTCTTCGCGAGCACCAGGGTATATGAAGTTCGATGCGCTGCATACAACCCATGGCAGGGCGCTGCCTTTTGCAACAGGCATAAAGATGGCAAACCCCGAACTAAATGTAATTGTTATTTCAGGCGACGGTGATGCGGCAGCAATAGGCGGCAATCATCTCATCCACGCGTGCAGGCGAAATATTGATATAACAATGGTAATTATCAATAATAATGTTTATGGTATGACGAGCGGCCAGTATTCGCCGCTTACGCCTACCGGGCGGCTTGCAACAACCGCGGTATATGGCAATATCGACAGAACATTCGATTTGCCAAGCTTGTGCGGTGCTGCAGGCGCAACCTATGTTGCCCGCGCTTCTGTATACCATGTAGCTCAATTGAAAAACTACATCCAAAAAGGGCTCGAGAACAAAGGCTTTTCAATGATAGAAGCAGTCTCGATTTGCCCCACCTATTTTGGCAGGCGCAATAAACTTGGCGATGCTCCTGCAATGTTCAACTGGATTAAAGAAAATTCCACAATGTATAAACAAGGCGTTATGGAGTATGACAAACAAATCGTTATAGGCGAATTTGTGAATAAAAAAGATCCTGAATACACCAAGAGTTACACAGAGTTGATTGAAAAGCTTGGAGGTAACAAATAATGGCTGAACGCACAGAATTCCGCTTAAGCGGCTCCGGGGGTCAGGGCATTATAACTGCAGGCATTGTTCTTGCTGAAGCAGCAATCCTTGAAGGCAAAAATGCCATCCAAACTCAGAGCTATGGCCCAGAAGCGCGTGGAGGAGCTTCAAAGGCAGAAGTCGTTATTTCTCTTGGCGAAATCGATTATCCAAAGGCAACAGTGCCTAACTATCTCTTATGCCTTACAAGCGAAGCATTCCGCTTGTTTGGGGCTGATGCTCCTGAAGAGACTGTAGTTATTGTGGATGCTTTTGTCGATACGGAAGGTTCAAGCCGAAAAGTTATTTCTGTCCCAATCATTCAAACAGCGCAAAGCGACTTCAAACCTATTGTTGCAAATGTAATTGCGCTTGGTTTCTTAGTGGCGTATTCAGAAATAGTTACTCAAGAAGCAGCAGAAACTGCGCTTTTGCGCCGGATTCCAAAGGGGACGGAGGAGCTTAACAAAAAGGCTTTGGCTGCAGGATTTGCGCTGGCAAAAACAGCAGGCTAAAAGCGCTTGCTTAATAGTAACGGAGGCAGTTATGGAAAGTTTTGAACAGAGATTAGCACAATGGGATAAAAACGTTGTTAAATCCCTGGCTAAAAGGAAGGAGCGCAAGGAAACCTTCTATACAACCGGCGGGCATGCAGTTAATCGCCTTTATACTCATAAGGATATAGCAGAGGTTGATCCGCTGCAAGATATCGGGCTGCCTGGTGAATATCCGTTTACACGAGGAGTACAGCCTACCATGTACCGCGGCAGGCTGTGGACAATGCGCCAATATGCGGGGTTTGCTACAGCCGAAGAATCAAACAAACGCTATAAATACCTTATTGAACAAGGTTCAATGGGTCTTTCGGTTGCTTTCGACCTTCCTACGCAAATCGGGTTTGACTCCGACAATTCGCTTGCAGAGGGGGAAGTAGGGAAGGTTGGAGTAGCTATTGATTCTTTAAGAGATATGGAGCTGCTTTTTGATGGTATACCGCTCAACCAGGTTTCGACGTCTATGACTATTAATGCGCCTGCTGCTGTACTTTTGGCTATGTACATCGCTGTTGCCGAAAAACAAGGGGTTGATTCAAAAGAGCTGCGCGGCACCATTCAAAACGATATCCTTAAGGAATACATGGCGCGGGGTACATATATTTTCCCTCCCGAACCTTCAATGCGCCTTATTACAAACATATTTGAATACTGCGCTGAGGCAGTGCCGCAATGGAACACTATTTCTATATCCGGCTATCATATTCGCGAGGCGGGCTGTACAGCAGTACAGGAGCTTGCGTTTACATTAGCTGATGGAATTGCCTATGTTGAAGCTGCAATAAAGGCAGGTCTTAGTGTAGACGATTTTGCGCCGAGGCTTTCCTTCTTTTTCAACGCGCATAATGATTTATTTGAAGAAGTTGCAAAGTATCGCGCTGCAAGAAAACTGTGGGCAAAGATTATGAAGGAACGCTTCAAGGCACAGGACCCTAAATCAATGATGCTAAAGTTCCATACGCAGACTGCAGGGTGCAGCCTGACTGCACAGCAGCCTGACAACAATATTATACGTGTCGCAATACAAACGCTTGCTGCAGTTCTTGGCGGAACACAGTCTCTGCATACCAATTCAAGAGATGAAGCGTTTGCGCTGCCTACTGAAGCATCTGTGCGCATTGCGCTCAGAACACAGCAAATAGTAGCCTATGAGTCCGGAGTAGCGGATACTGTTGACCCGATGGCAGGTTCCTACTATGTAGAAGCGCTTACGGATACAATGCTAAAGCAGGCGGAAGAATACATCGCAAGAATTGACGAACTTGGCGGTGCGCCTAAAGCAATAGAAAGGGGCTATATGCAGCAGGAAATAATGGACAGTGCATATCGCTATCAAAAAGATATAGAAAAAGGCGAGCGTGTTGTTGTAGGCGTTAATCAGTTTAGAATAGATGAAGAGCCGCCAAAAGGGCTCCTTCGTGTAGACCCCGAAGTCGAAGTTATGCAAAAGCAGAAGCTTCTTGAACTTAAAGAAAAAAGGAATAGTCCGGCTGTTGCCACAAGCCTTGAGGCTTTGCGTATAGCATGCAGCAGCGAGGAAAACCTTATGCCCTATATCCTTAGCGCTGTGCGCGCATATGCAACGCTTGGTGAAATCTGCGGAGTTATGAGGGATGAGTTTGGTGAATATATCGGAACTGCTATACTATAAAAAGGGGGCAGAATAATGCTTGAAAGAAAGATACGTGTCCTTGTAGCCAAGCCGGGGCTTGACGGCCATGACAGAGGCGCAAAGGTTATTGGGCGGGCACTTAGGGATGCGGGTATGGAAGTAGTATACACCGGTCTTAGACAGACGCCAGAGCAGATTGCAGCGACAACCCTTCAAGAAGATGTTGATGTGCTGTGTTTGAGCATACTTTCAGGTGCTCACAACACACTCTTTCCGCGTGTAACCGCACTTCTAAAGGAAAACGATGTTGATGACGTGCTTGTTATTGGCGGAGGCGTAATTCCAGACGAGGATATACCGTTCCTTAAAGATCATGGCATAGAAGCTGTTTTTACCCCGGGAACCAATACTGAGGATGTGGTTTCATTTATAAAAACCAACCTTAAGAGGTAGGAATGAGCAAAGCTGACGACTATGTTGCAGGGATTATTGCAGGGAAAGCCAGGATAGCCGCAAAAGCTATTTCGCTTGTTGAAAATGGGGATTCTTCAGCAATCGAATTTTTAAAGGCGCTTTATCCGCATACAGGCAAAGCGCGAATAGTCGGCATAACAGGGCCGCCTGGAGCAGGCAAATCCACATTAACCGATAAGTTAGCAAAGCTGCTGCGCAAAAAAGGCAAGCGGGTCGGGATAGTCGCAGTTGACCCTACAAGCCCCTTTACAGGAGGGGCTATTCTTGGTGACCGTATCCGAATGCAGGAACTGGCGACAGACCCGGGCGTTTTTATTCGTTCAATGGGTACGAGGGGTCAGCTCGGCGGGCTTGCGAGGAGCACGCATTCTGCAGTAAGAGTGCTTGACGCCTATGGCTCTGACTTTGTTTTTATTGAAACCGTCGGTGTTGGCCAATCCGAAGTTGATATTGTGCAGTTGGCAGATATAGTTTTGCTTGTAACAATACCCGGAATGGGTGATGATATCCAAGTAATAAAAGCCGGTATTCTGGAAATCGGAGACATCTTCTGCATAAATAAAGCGGATATGGATGGTGCTAACCGCTTAGCTGCCGAGCTTGAAATGATGCTTGACCTAAAAGGCCATTTTGAAGGGCTGCGCCCTCCTGTTGTTAAAACAGTTGCAAGTGAAGATAAGGGAACGGCTGAACTGCTTGAGAGCCTATTGTTCCATTTAGCCGAAGATGAAAACTCCGGCAGACTTGCTGAACGAAGGGAAAAGAATCTAAAGACCGAGATGCTTAGAATTATGGCTAAGGCGCTTGAAAACACTGTAAGCAGACTTACGGAACAGACCGGTGCACTCGAAAACTACAGCAGGCAAATCATGCAGGGCGCTCTGGATCCGTTTTCTGCAAGCGAAAAAATGCTTGCACAAATAAACAATATTCAGTTTCGGTTATAAGGAGGTAAGTTATGCAGCCTACAAAAATAGACCACATTGGAATTGCAGTTAGTAATTTAGATGAAGCAATTAAAGTTTATGAAGCATTAGGGTTGAACTGCACTGGTATTGAAACAGTTGAAGAGCAAAAAGTGCGCGTAGCGTTTTTCCCTTGTGGAGACAGCGAACTTGAATTGCTTGAGAGTACAAGCCCGGATGGTCCAATTGCCCGCTTTATAGAAAAAAAGGGTGAGGGTATACAGCACCTTGCAATACGCGTACCCTCAATAGAAAAAGCGCTTGTAGAAATGAAAGAAAAGGGTATTCGGCTAATTGATGAACAGCCGCGTTATGGTGCAGGCGGTGCAAGGATTGCCTTTTTGCATCCGAAAAGCACAGGCGGGGTATTAATTGAACTTTCGGAGCGTTAACTGATATGCTATTGTAATAGCGTGACTTAGTAAGTTTACACCTTAATATCTTTAGGAGGCGTATAAATGGGCAACAGCATGTATGAGACTTTAACACAGCGCAAAGCCAAGGTCGTGGAAGGCGGCGGTGCGGCACGAATTGAAAAACAACATCAAGCAGGTAAGATGACTGCGCGTGAGCGATTGAATGCTCTGCTTGATGAGAGGAGTTTTGTCGAAATAGATGCCCTTGTTGAACACCGCTGCAGCGATTTTGGCATGGAAGGCATGCATGTGCCCGGAGAAGGCGTTGTAACAGGTTACGGAAGCATTAATGGCAGGCTTGTATATGTCTATGCGCAGGATTTCACGGTTGTTGGCGGTTCTCTTGGCGAAATGCACGCAAAAAAGATTACAAAGGTCATGGATCTTGCCCTGAAAACAGGCGCTCCGATTATCGGCATTAATGATTCCGGTGGTGCGCGCATACAGGAAGGTGTAGACGCGCTGGCAGGTTACGGAAGTATCTTTTACCGAAACACCATAAGTTCAGGCGTAATTCCGCAAATCTCCGTAATTATGGGTCCGTGTGCAGGGGGAGCCGTATATTCTCCTGCAATTACAGACTTTGTGTTTATGACTGATAAGACGTCAAATATGTTCATAACTGGCCCTGCTGTAATAAAGGCGGTCACAGGAGAGGAAGTAACATCCGAAGCGCTTGGAGGCGCAATGACTCATAACTCAATTTCAGGCGTTGCGCATTTTATTAACCCGACAGAATCTGAAACGCTTGAAGCAATAAAAAAGCTGCTGTCTTTCCTCCCTGCAAATAATATGGAACAGCCTCCGGTAAAACCATGCAGCGATGATATAAACAGAGTATGCGATGCGCTTGATTCATTTCTGCCGGAAAACCCAAATAAAGCATATGATATGAAGCGCATTATAACCTCAGTTGTAGATGATGGCGACTTCTTCGAAGTCCAGCCTTATTATGCAAAAAATATTATTGTAGGCTTTGGCCGCATAGGCGGCGGTCCCATAGGCATTATTGCAAACCAGCCCAGTGTAATGGCTGGCTGCCTGGATATAAACGCATCGGACAAAGCAGCCCGTTTCATATCTTTTTGCGATTGTTTCAACATACCCATTGTTACATTTGCGGATGTTCCAGGCTTTCTACCCGGCGTTAACCAGGAACACGGCGGAATAATTCGGCATGGAGCAAAACTGCTGTACGCTTATTCTGAAGCAACAGTACCTAAGATTACCATAGTTGTCCGCAAGGCTTATGGCGGCGCTTATCTTGCAATGTGCTCAAAAGAGCTTGGGGCTGATCAAATGATTGCCTGGGCCTCAGCAGAAATCGCGGTTATGGGTCCTGAGGGTGCTGCCGGCATAATCTTTAGAAAAGACATTGAAGGCGCAGAAGATTCTGCCGCTGCATACAAAGACAAGGTCGCAGAGTATAAGGAGAAGTTTTCAAACCCATATAGAGCAGCTGCACGCGGTCTAATAGACGATGTTATTTTCCCAAGCGAAACGCGGGCAAGGATTGCGAGCGCACTTGAAATGCTAAAGAATAAGCGCGATGTTTTGCCGGCAAAAAAGCATGGCAATTTCCCTGTTTAGTTTTCAAGGAGGTGCTTGCAATGGAACTAGAGCAGCTAAAAGTAACTGTAAACGGAAGGGTCTATAATATTTCAATAGGCGAGCTTGGGGTTGACTTGCCAAATAAGCGAATAAGCTTTACTGTAAAATCTTATGATAGAGCGCCGCAGGCAGCGCATTGGCAAGCAGGAGCCTTTGCGAACAGAAAGGCGCCGTTTCTAGTGCGGTAAAACGCTGATACATAGACAGGGTGTAAGATAATCAGCCTACGGGTTTTCCTTGACTGTAGCGAGCAGCAATGCAGTTACCCTGCGACAAATACATTAGGCGCTCAAGCCGCTGCTCCGGTGTCAGAAAAGTGTGCGGCAGAAGAGCTTCATCATCGAGTATAAGCGCATGCAGCATGTCTCCTGCTTTAAAGCCGGGGCCTGCGTTAAAATACTTTTGACCCGCTGAAGTAATAAGATAAAACGCTTCGGCTACTGTCAAGAAATTTTCCTGCTTTCCCGTATCGAGCCAATGTCTTTTTGATGAACGTATAGCAGCTGTTGCTACATCCATCATAGACAGATGCGCACCCCCCGCAATATCCGAACCTAATGTTACATTAAGCCCTTCGTTAAGCATACGCCTGATCGGGGCTATTCCGCTTGCAATATTAATATTTGAATCAGGGCAGTGTGCTACCCAGACTTCGTGGTCAAGCATTGCCCTGCGTTCGTCTTTATCCGAATAAACGCAGTGCGCCATAACTGTTTTATCGCTAAAGAGCCCAAAGCGCGCATATGTCTGCCAATAACTATTACAGTCTGGGCAGAGCGCTTTAACCCATGCGATTTCATCAAGGTTTTCAGATAAGTGAGATTGCACAAGCAGACCCCGTTCACAGGCTATTTCGCCCAAGCGGAGCATCAGATCGTCTGTACATGAGGGCGTGAATCTGGGCGTAAGCATAGGGTGTACATTTGCATACCGCCCTTCGCATTCGTTAAGCCAAAGAATAGTTTCGCTTATTGATTGCTCAGTACTTTCCAGCAGATAGTTAGGGCTGTTTCTATCCATATTTACTTTGCCCACATAGCCGGTTACGCCTGCTGCCTCGAGTTCTTCCATAAGAATATGGGTACTTTTGCGATGAATTGAGGCATACATACAAACCCTTGTTGTGCCTGCCCTAATTAAGTTTGCTGCAAGTTTTTTGTAAACCATACGCGCATATTCAGAATCAGCGAACTTGGCTTCTGTAGGGAAGGTATATGTATTTAGCCATTCGAGAAGCTGCAAATCCATGCCCATGCCGAGCATTGCATATTGCGGACCATGAAGATGCATATCCGAAAAGGATGGAATAATAAGCTTGTCTCCATAATCTTGCACAGATGCGCCTTCATACTGCGCAGGCAACGCGGAATATACGCCTTCAATCTTTCCGCCCTGGCATATAAGATAGCCGTTTTCACAACAGTGTAGTTCGCCAAAAACAGGCGCGTCAACAATATGACCTTTAAGCACTAAAACATCCATATTTCCACCTATAAGCCCAAACTAATGATGCTATGCCATGCAAGGGCCCCTGTGAACAAACTTGCCCAAGCCCTTTTTTTGAAGAATACCGTTTTGCACTGCTATTTCGCCGCCTAAAATCACATCGCGTGCAAGGCCGGAAACAGCCATACCTTCAAAGGGTGTGTTATCGCATGCATGCGCAAGCCTTGTGTAAGTAAGCCTTTGCTCGTAATCCGGTTTCCAGATGACTATGTCTGCGTCAGCTCCTGCCTGGATTATTCCCTTTTGCGGATACATCCCGAAAATGCGTGCAGCGTTTTCGCTTAGGTGCGCCGCCATCTGCTCTAAAGTTACAATATTGCTTAAAACTCCGAATGTGAAGTATAGCATTGCACGCACCTGCACGCCTGCACCGCCATTAGGTATCTTTGTAAAGTCACCTGCGCCCAAGGCCTTTTGAGCCATTGTAAACGAGCAGTGGTCGGTGCCTAAAGTATCAATTTCGTTTTGTGCAAGGCCTTCCCATAGCAGCTTATTATCCAAAGGTTTTCTAAGCGGAGGACTCATGATGTACTTGGCAGCATCTGCCTCGCAGTACCTGCTCTCATCAAGCACAAGATATTGCGGGCAGGTTTCAAGATATACCTTTTGACCACGTTTACGTGCATGGCGCGCTTCTATAAGACCTTCCGCTGTTGAAAGGTGAACGACATAAGCGCTAGCACCTGCAAGTTCTGCTATGCGAAGATATCTCGAAATAGCTTCAGCTTCTACTATTGCAGGGCGTGAGCGCGGATGCCCCAATGGGTCGGTTTTGGAGAGCGCAAGTTGCTCTTTAGTTAATGCTTCAAGCAAACCCCAATTCTCGCAGTGCATGCCTAAAAGCGCCCCTATTTCAGCTGCCCGCTTCATGGCAAGGTATATTGTTCCGTCTTCAACCCGTAAAGCGGGATATACCATGTACATTTTATAAGAGGTAATGCCTTTTTCACGCATAACCTCCATTTCTTTAGAAACAGAGCTGTTCCAATCAGTTATTGCCATGTGGAACCCGTAATTGCAAGAGCTGCCTTTTGCTTTTTCATGCCATTGATTAAGCGCCTCAAGCAAAGTCCCGCCTTTTGTTTGCGTAGCAAAATCAAGGACTGTCGTTGTGCCGCCAAGAAGTGCAGCTGCAGTTCCAGTATTAAAATCGTCAGCTGTTATTGTTGTGCCCAAATCCAAATCGAAATGCGTATGAGTATCAATAAAGCCCGGGAACACATAGCATCCCCGCGCATCTATGGTTTGTGCATCAGGCAAATCAATTGAAGGTTCAACAGCTGATATTTTATTCCCTTCAATAAGCACATCTGAATGCATTCTTCCGCTGGAATTAACTACTACGCCGTTTTTTATACAGATACGCATTTAATGCCTCCTGAAGCAAAAAGAAAAGGATACCGCCTCGCCAGGCGCTTATGCGCTTACGCGAGTGGCTCCCATAGCAAAGCATTTGGCTGCTTTGTAGAAACGTTTGCGCCGCTTTAGCAAACTTATATGAGAGATGACATGCTGAAAATATATTCTCTATCTGCATAAAGCATAGCACTTTACTATATCCATTTCAATATACAATAACCTGCCTGAAAAGAATCTTGCAACCCTTTTAACAATTTTCTTGCCAAAGCCTGGTGCAAGTGATAGAATACCCTTGCTTGTTTAAAAGCTGTTTTCAGGCAAGGGAGGTGTATTAGTGTGGGCAAGTATTGCGAAGTTTGCAATAAGGGCGCAATGTCAGGCAACAAGGTGAGCCATTCGGAGCGAAAGTCGAGGCGTACCTGGGAACCCAATGTTCAGCGCGCCAGAGTTTTGGTCGATGGTACTCCGCGTAAGCTTAACGTATGCACCCGCTGCCTGCGTTCGGGCAAAATTGCACGAAGCATATAAGCGTTATAACGAAAACAAGGCTGCCGAAAAATGGCGGCCTTTTTTGTATTCGTTACTGATTGTACGCCGTATACATTGGTTAAACATAAAAAACAGCCCTCCGGTGGGGGTTCGGAGGGCTGAACCGGTTGTTATACCAGTTAGCAGGGGGGTGTCAAAGTGTTCCCTTTAATATGAAGTGTAGCGCAATCTAATGACTACCTGATGAACGTAAGGTGAACTTTTAGTGTTCGTTTTGTGAGTAAATACCCACAAATACGCAAAAGCCCCTTATATAGAGGGGCTTGTTAAACTGAATATTTATATATAGAATTAGTTTGCTGCAGTAAGCTTGAGAGCAAGCCTGGATTTCTTGCGATTCGCGGCGTTTTTATGAATAACACCCTTGCCTGCGGCTTTGTCAACGGTACTGACAGCTTTTGTATATGCAGCTTCTGCTGCCTGGGCATCGCCTGCTGCTAGCGCTTGATTAAACCTTCTTATTGAAGTTTTAACAGCAGAAGCTACCATGCGGTTACGCAAATTCTGTTTTGCTGTAATACTGACACGTTTTTGTGCCGATCTTATATTTGCCATTTTATTCACCCCCTATGCGCGCGTATATTATGTATAATGCTCATATCCAATATGCTCTTGGGAGCACAGATTTAGCTGAACAAGCGCAATTATAACATGTGAAGGGCTTGTATGCAATAGACGATTTGAACTTTTGTCCGGTTTCGGATACCGGATATGGTTCTTTTATATTTGCACTGGTTTGCGGCTTCCAGTATAATATAAGGATAAAATACCCTGCGCAATATGCGCGCCTCATGATACAAAACAGGAGGAACCACTAATGGTTTGCAAACAATGTGGTGCATATTCTGAAGCCGGCATGAAGTTTTGCACGGTTTGCGGTGCGCTGCACATGCAACCGAACTGAATACGGACGAGCCTGCTGAAGGTGAGCGCCCTAACCGCGGTTTTGTCCGCTCTCCGCGATGGCCCAAGCCTACTTTCGATATAAATGCAATTGATGCGCTTGAAGAAGATAATCTAACCAAAGCGCAGCCTTATGATGATAGCGATAGTGCGAAGGGGTATAACTCAATAGAAGCTCTGCAAGACCAGGTTCAAACGCAAAGCCGACAGGAACCTATTTATGGGGATCCGCAGATTTATACCGAAAGCGCATCCTACGAAAACAGCAGCGATAATTTTGACCCGCAGCCGCTTCATTCGCAAGAGGCTACTTATTCTAAACAGCCGTTTTCAAGCGTTGGCGAGTATGAAGACAGCTCTGCCGCATATCAGGGCAGGTTTGGCAGGGCGCCTCAGCATACCGCAGTCTACAGTATGGATGATGACGATTTAGGGCAGCCTTCTCACAGCAAATACGATAGAACCCAAAAACCACGCGGCTCTACTGCGTATAAGCGCATGCCCGCTACGGCCGGCCGATATTCTGGCTCACGTGCGAAACACTCAAATAATACAGTATTCTTAATTGCAGTAAGCGTAATGCTTGTTTTGCTCGTAGTTTTCGGCGTAATGCTGATAAACAAAAACTATGGAACGCTCGGCGGGTTCTTTAAATCTGTTTTTGGCGGGTCGCCGATACTTAAAAACCCTGAAGTTGAAGAAGGCTTGAATGATGAAGGTGTGGAGTGCTACATAATTACAGTACATGCACGCGAAGGGAACACAATTACTGTAAGGGTAGGCGGCAATGAACAATCAGGCATAATTGGGCGCTCAAATCAAAAAGCAATACGTATACCTAAAGCAAGCCTTTTGCCCGATACGCCTGTTGAAGGCGAAACTGCAGATGTAGTTCCTGATATACGGATTACTACAAAAGAAGGAGAAGTCTACCAGCTTGATATACCGCCGGTTTCGGTAAATGTACCAAAGCTCTCACTAAACCTTACGACCCCAGCGAGTGAGTCAATAACAGTCACCCGCAGCGAGGTTTTAATTGAAGGTACTGCAGATGATGGAGCAGAGGTCTTTGTAGGAGACCAAAAGCTTACAACAAGCGTTGACGGCGAATTTACAGGCAAACATAACCTAGGGGAACTTGGAGTATATACGCTTACAATTGAAGCCAGGAAGAACGGATACCAGATTGCACGAAAGCAACTAAATGTCGACTACTCTCAGGCAGCTGCTAACATTAAGCTTGATAAATCAACTTTGCGGACAACAAGCGAAACAGCAGTTATTAAAGGCGAAACCGACCCGGGTGCGACAATGGAAATCAGAGGGCCGCAAAGCGTTACAATTGGCACACCTAATGTAAATGCTGCCACAGGTTTCTTCAGCTTTAGCGTACAGCTGCCATCAATAGGTGCTTATGAACTCGATGTGAGCATAACAAAGAGCGGTCTTACGACAACAGGCACTATCTTTGTTGAGCGCGCGCCGGACTATGCTGCATATACCGCTTCAGTACACAGGATGGACTACAGCCGTATGACCAACGAAACACTTCATAAGGCAGCATACAAATGTGTTGGAAAGGTGACAAGCGTACTGCAGACTGAGCCTTATGTGGTTGCAAAATTAGAGACATCATCCGGTGAACTGGTTTTTGAATACCATAATACTGCTGCAAGCATTGATGCAGGAGACGGCAAAACTTATAATGTATTTGGGGATTATAAAGGGCTTGATAAGGAAACGGGTCT
>JAKJBL010000030.1:0-3812 GCA_022707005.1 Bacillota bacterium
ATCCCTTCTATTCTAGCTTCCATTCTTCATCACCGTAGCCATTATACCTCGATTACGACGATTTCGGGAGTAGAACCCATATAACCGATGTTTTTGCTTTTCTTTGATTATGCCCTTAAAAACCCAAGTATAGCGTTGCGGATGAAGTCTCTAAGAAAAGCTTCTTCAATCGGAACTTGAACAACCAGCTCGACTTTGCCTTTTTCAACTCCATCAGCTGTTTGATAAGAAATTGTTCCTACAACATCCTCTGCGCTTAACGGCGCATGCAATCGTTTAGGTATGGTTTCTACGGGCAAAAGAGCAGGTTCATTTTTTTCAAGTACAAGCACAACAGATTCTTTGGCTACAAGGTTGACATCTCTGCGTTTACCTCCAATTACACGCACATCTTTTGCTATCACATCCCCTTTTGTTGCAAGCCGCTGGGCTCTAATGGTTGAAAATGTCTGGTTTAGCATTTCAGTTGCAATCGCAAAACGCGTCGCAGAATTCTTGCAGCCAAGCACAACACAAACAAGGTTCGTATCGCCGCGGCTTATATAAAAAACGCCGCAATATCCGTCAGTTTGAGACGAACCTGTTGCAACACCGGTGCACCCTGCATAGCTGCGAAGCATTCGGTTTGCATTCACCAGCTCAGTCTTTCTGCCGTCTTTATGAACAATCTCTTCAAGCGTAAACTTGCTGTGAGCGGCAAAGCAGGGGCTTTGCATCAGTTCTGCTCCCATTAAGGCTAGCTGTCGTGGAGTAAACTTGACATCTGCACCCGAAGCATTATCATAAGGCACGTCTATTCCAAGCTCCCCCAAGCGTTCTTGTATAACGCTAACAAAAACAGCTTCAGAGCCAAATAGAGCTTCGCCCAATGCATAGATTGCATCGCCAGCACAAATCATAACCGCTGCCTTCATTAAGGGCGCAGCCTCAATTGCTTCCCCCCCTTCAATAAAGGCTGTTGGGCCGCTTATTCTTGCAGCTTCTTGGCTTACTTGAACCAAAGATGTCAAATCAAACATCCCTGAGTCCACCGCTTCACAAAGGACAAGGAGACCGGGAAGCTTGGACAAGCCTGCGACAGAACGAGCAGTATCTGCCTCGTGTTCAATAAGTACCTGTTGTGTTGAAGCTTCAGTAAGAACCTGACCCGATGCCCCCTCCATAGAAATTGTATTTGACTCACCTACTGCAGCCAACGCTTTAACCGGTACTGCACATAGTATTAAAAGCAGCGCAATAATTATTTTTGCTATTGCTATTTCACTATAAACCTTTGAGATTTTTAATAAATATAATCTCACAGACCTCCCCTCCCTTGCACTTAAATACTTATGCGCCCTACATAGACTCCATGCGCTATACCTATGCCAATAAATCAGATTATAAAAAAAGGGCAGCAATCCTTGACGCTGCCTCTATGCATGGCTATTCTCTGACTAAGCTCTCTTTTTGGAGCTCTTTTTGTTTCCTTCGTATTGGTTTTAAAATAAATAATATTATAAAAGCAATCGCAATATTTAAAACCCCTGAAAACAGATTGTAGCCTAAATAGCCCCTATGCTCTATATAGCCTTTACATGCGATGGCTAAATTTGCAACCCCGGCAGCTGCGTTCGCGTATGAAACGACACTGGCCAACAAGTTTATTCGCTTAATATGGCGGAGTTTTGAGCTTAAATCCGAGTAAATATCGAAAGGACCAGCAGAAGCTCTTTTTCTAAAGTATACCCACCTGAAAACGGATGCAACATACTCAACACCCATATCTTCCATGAAGCCTATGTATGCTTTGCTTTGAGGATGCCTGGGCATATTTTCAAGCAATTCAAGGCGATAAATGTATTCACCGGGCAAACCATCCTCGAATGTATATTTTGTAAAGTTAACATCAACAAGATGCATACCGATTGAGGACATTTCGTTAAGCCATTTCTCCTCTTTTTCATATTCAGCCAAATTAAAATACTTACTAACTTTGTGCCTCATAGCGCACCGCCTTTTATAACGCTTTGACCATTGTTTAATAATTCCTGAAGCCTGTTTAGTTCGGCTTTAACTGCATTATCACCAGAGCCAGTGATTTTGTATTCCTTCTTTCTTGAACCCTCCTCAAAAGGTAATGCCTGTATCCAGCCCTTTTCCAGTAATGAACTTATTGCGCCATATAAAGTACCTGCGGCTAAGTCTACCCTTCCTCTGCTAAGGTCAAATACGTTTTGCATAATGCCATAACCATGCAAAGGTTTGTAAAGGGATATTAGAATATAAAATACTGCTTCCGTGAGCGCTATATTGTCCATATCTTCCTCCACTATCATGGTACGGTATAGCAACTGGCGGTATACCGTCTGCCGATATAATCTTACGTCCTTATTACACATAAGTCAAGTTGAATCCAACTTAAAAAAACGCCGCAAGCAGCAAATGCTTTGCAGCGTTTAGCCTATTTAGATGGTAACTATTCTTTAATTCGGGGCTCTAAAAGCGCTTTTGTGCTGCAGATATGCTCATTAAGTATCGAACAAGCTAAATCAACGTTATGTTCACGGCATGCTTTTAAAAGCTCAAAATGTTGTTTCTTTGAAACTGCATGGTATTCCGGCTCGCTGTAATATATACGAATATATCTGTCTACATTTGCATGCATTTGCTCAATAAGACGAAACAGCATTTGGTTCTGCAGCGGTTCATAGAGAGTAAAATGAAAGCATGAATTTAATTCTTCAAGACGGTTCGGTTCTGTTTCTTCCTGGGCTTCATCAATAACCGCCTGTGCTGTCTCAATTGTTTCTATGGTCATAATGGGTATTGCCTCACGAAGAGCGCCTACTTCAAGCAGAGCACGCACATCCATTATATCTTCCATTTCTTCAAGGGTGAGCTTTGTAACCAACGCCCCCCTATTCGGGTAAATACGGACAAGCCCCTGCGCTTCGAGCTGCCTGAAGGCTTCACGTACAGGGATATGGCTTACACTCAAAGCGGTAGAAATTTCATCTTGCCTTAAGGGCATTCCACCGGGCAAAACTCCTCGGACAATTGCAGCACGTAAAACCTGAAACACCCAATCTCTAGCTGCCATAGAACGCGGCTGCATTTCGCTTGCTATTCTGCCTAAATTAAAACTTATTTGTTCTTTCATTATTTATTCGTTTGGCGCTATATGCGCTTCCTCACAATATTTTCTCTTACAGTATATATGATATAGAGTTTTGGCGCAATAGAAAGCGCGAATATCGTCATATTTTGTTGGGCATTAGTGCCCAAGTAAACCGGCAACAAACGGGTTAGAGGGAACGCTTACTTCGGTCTTGTTCGAACTTGGTCCTACAACTTGCTTACCGCCTATCTTGAGTTCCGGATGCACGGGTATTACATAATAGCTATACTTCTCTCCTGGATGCACGCCCTTATCCACATATTGTATCTTTCCATGACCTCCAGGCCATTCCCCGATGTACGCAATATTTCGTGACTTATCTTCACGGTACAGCCTATAATTCACAAAGTCTTCAACAGGTTGGAATGAAATTTCGGGCATTCCGTTCGAATCCAGAACACAGGAAAAAGCCGTAGGCGGCGTTGGAACAACCCAATAGTTGCTGATATTGTTAGGTTCGGTCCCTGAAGCGAAAACTTCACGCACCATCGAATGCGACGGTGTAAGTACACTTGCAAGCACAGGTATATGCTCCTCCTTAAGGGTGTGCGAATCCAACTGCACTTCTACTACACCTTCGGGCATGGTAAATCCCGGTGCGGGGTTAGCTTCATAGATCTTTGAGAATATCTCAGTAAGTATCAATGCCGGG
>JAKJBL010000030.1:3822-13267 GCA_022707005.1 Bacillota bacterium
CCGCCTGTAGAATCATCATATCCCATCCAAACAGCAGCTGAGTATTCGGGGTTATATGCGACCATCCAAGCGTCACGGTTCCCCTCTCCCTCCCCAGCTGTGCCAGTTTTGCCTGCAAGGGTAAGATGCAAGTCACCAAGCCTATGCCCTGTGCCGTCCACTATAACACTTTGGAGCATGTCTGATAAAATGTAAGCGTTCGCTTCACTCATAACACGATTGCATTCCGGCTTATGCGTATAAAGAACTTTCCCTTGCCTGTCTGTTACCAAACGTACAAGCGATGGTGTTGAGTAAACCCCGCCTGAAGCAAAAGCCGAATATGCCCCTGCCATTTGAAACGGCGATACACCATATGTGAACCCGCCTAAAGCTAAGGTAAGGCCTTCATCACGCTCATCAAAGGAGATACCAACTTTCTTTGCAAAACTCTTCCCTGTTTCAACCCCAATGTCGGAAAACACCTTTACAGCTGGAATGTTTAGAGATTGAGCGACTGCGTCCCTAAGGGTAACCCATCCATGATAACGCCTTCCATAGTTATCCGGCTGATAGCCGTTAAAGTCCGTTTCTTCATCAAGGAGCATACTAACAGTTGTATAACGGAAGTTCTCAAGGGCTGGTGCATAAACAATTATAGGCTTGATAACAGAACCTGGCTGTCTCCTGATACGCACAGCCCTGTTGAACGTCAGCGCCCCTGTATTTTCCCTTCCGCCCATAAGCGCTACTACACACCCTGACTTCACATCCATTACAACAAGGGCTGCCTGCACATCCTTGGCAGCATCCGGAAACAGTTCGTCTTTTTGCAGGATTTCCTCACAATATCTTTGGAGTCCGCTATCCATAGCTGTATGAATACGGTACCCTCCTGCCAAAAGCTCGGGCATTGATAACCCCATAACAGAGCATGCCTCTTCAAGGGCAAGGTCAATATAATAGCCGCGTATGTCCTTCTTTAGGCCATTATTAAGCACAACACTTTCAGATTGCGCCTTAGCGCAGGTTGAAGCATCAATGTAGCCATATTCCTGCATAAGGCGCAAAATTCGATTGCGCCTTTGTATGCTGGCTTCCATGTCTATATGCGGCGCAATGCGTGAGGGCGCGTTGACTATCCCTGCAAGCAAAGCGCCCTGCGCTATAGTAAGCTTATCTGTACTAACACCGAAATAGCCTTTTGCCGCTGCTTCTATACCATAAAACCCTCCGCCAAAATATATGTAATTAAGATACATCTCAAGTATTTCATCTTTTGAAAACTGCTGCTCCATTTGATAAGCAAGAACTGCTTCTTCAAGCTTTCTTGCCATAACCTTCTTGGAATTTAAATGACTAAGCTTAACAAGCTGCTGGTTGATTGTTGACGCTCCCTGCACATAACTGCCTGCCTTTATATCCTCCCAGGCGGCACCGAGTATTCTAATAAAATCCACCCCTATATGCTCGTAAAAGCGCGCGTCTTCTGCTGAAATAAACGCATGCCGCACATGCAAAGGCACTTGTTCCAAAGATATTGAAACACGCGTTTCACCTGCTGAGAGGCAGCTGACCTGAGTCCCTTCAGCATCAAATATCAGCAATGAATTAGGAGCACCAAGTATCCGATTTGCATCGAAGTTTAACCAAGCGTTCATGCGGAATACATAAATTGCTCCAAAAAGAAAAAACGAAAGGCAAATGAGCAAGCCTCCAAGCAGAAGCCGCTTTAATAACTTTCTTGGGCATACATGTCTATCTTTTCGTGAGTCCATTACGCAATGCCCAGCCTCCTTACATATTAAGGTTATTTAATCACTCTTATCATTCCCACTCTTCGCTGTATTAACAATGAACTTGCGGCATACAAAAAAGTGCCTTCTAAGGCACATAAAAGATTAACCCTATCTTCTTGGCAGAATTAAATAACGAATACGTGCATTATAAAGAGCGATTCCTGTACCGTAAAAAACATCAAAGAGTACAATGGCCAATTGCGTAAGCAGCACAAACAACCATGAAGGCAGCCAGTCCGGAGCAAGTATTGCATATTTGCCGAAAGACTGCGCTAAGTATATTCCAAGCACAAGCCATATGTCACAATACAATACTTTTATAAGCATTTTCAGTGACTTTTGCGGAAGCCATACTTCAAGCACAGTGCGAAATATTCCGTAATGACCCAATAATAAAGCATATAAAAATGCAGGCAGTTTATCCGGCAATAGAACTATAGCAAGCGCAGCGCTTGTTATATAGGAAATTAAAGCAATAATGTATGCGCCTTCACATGTTAGTGCATATATTATAACTGATGACGCAAAATATAAGGGTATCCTGCCAACAGGCAGAATGGCTGAAAGATACAGGCAAAGCAGAGTAAGCGCTGAAGTCATAGCGCCAAGTGTTATGCGAAGCGTGAAAGAAAATCTCCTTGGGTTCTTAACCTTCTCCTTTAGCAACACAAACGACCACCCATCATATTGCAACAGCAGTCAGCACATAAAAGCGAAGTGCATAAATCACAACCTGTACAGCCGTCATTATAACCTCCGGCATATCCTCTTGATTGATTCCTGCCAAACGGATTTCCGGCATTCTTGATTGCAGCATAAGCATTGCGGTATTCTGGATTACCGGGTTCTTTTTCGTATGCACGGGCAAGATATTCTTGCGCTTTATCATACCAGCCCTGGCGCAAATAAATTATACCGTACAAATAGTACCATTCTGCATTGCGCGCAGATATACTTTCGAGTATTTGTTTTGCAGCTTCAAGATTGTTCTGGCTGATAAATGAACGTGCGCGTACAAATTGAGAAGCTTCCGGTCCTGAATATGAACTACCAGAGCCCGAATATGCACCGCCAAAGGATTCCCCCCAATTAGCGGACGAGCGGCTGGCATCACTTTTTTTAGTCAGTAATTCATAAGCAGTGTTAATTTCTTTAAGCTTCTCATTTGCCAGTTCCTTAAGAGGGTTATCAGTATACCTATCAGGATGATACTTTTTTACAAGGTCAAGGTATGCGGCCCGGATTTCTTCTTGTGTAGCGCTTTCGCTCACACCAAGAGTTTTATAAGGATTCATGCTTTACTCCTTCTAATACTTCCTTTGTACGCTCCCTGCAACCTTGATATACAATATTGTTTAGTAACCCGCAGTTAGCTTTTAGGTCAAGCAGGTCATAGGCCTTTTCCACTTCAAATAGCGAAGCATAAAGCAGAAAAGCCGCCTGCTCCTTGCTTGTATTTGCTTGCAAAAAGACATTGTAGGCGCCTGACTTTTTGTTTTCGAATCTATCTTCCCAAGCGTCAGCCAAATAAATCCACCTGCCAAGATTATAGCACAACCAAGAAAGTGCCTTTTCCTGCCCTTTGGGCAGGTTAGGATAGCCGCATACAATTTTCGAGAGGAGAAGCGCAAAATAGTCTGCGGCTTTATCAATTGATGCTTCATTTTCTTTTTCTGCTGCTGTTAAAGCTGCAAGGCTTTCATTTATAGCAGCTGCTGCTGCAGGCTGGCGCAGTTTCGCTTTTTTTACTGCAAAGTAAAGGGTTCCCCTAGCAAGAAGTGAAAATATCTTCCGCTCGTCACGCCAATTATCTTCTAACTTAAACCAGGATAATAAAATATTTATATCTGCAGCAAAGTCGAGCGCAGCGCATGGCTGTGCAACGTTGCGTTCTTTTCTAAAGGGTTTGTACCCACATACCTCCAATTTGCAGGGTGGTACATTGCCCTCTAACCCTGCAAGCAACAGCGCAAGAAAAGTACAGTCATAGCCCAAGACCACCCTCGGAAGCTGCCCATATGTATCGCGCAGTGCTTTGCAAAGCCCACAGTACCATGCGCGGTATTGTGAAAGCTGGCGCAAAGTTAATTCTGGTTTGTATGGCACTATATATCCAAACATAAGGTATTTTTCTAAATCCTTTTATTGCTTATGCCAAATACTTTACTTTAAAGCTTCACGTTGGCCAGTGCCGTTATCAAGGCTTCTTAAAAACAGCTCTTTGTATTTGTTTAAATACATACCAATTGCGAAATTTCGCAAAATAAAGTATAGTCGTACCGTATTGTTTATTATATCATACTGGAGGTATATATTTCATGGGTGAGGTTTTAAGAGGAGCATGTGTCATCGGTCAATCCGGAGGCCCTACTTCTGTCATTAATGCAAGCGCATATGGGGTTATACGTACTGCGCTCGACAGCGATGTTATAACCAAGGTTTACGGGGCAGCACATGGCATACTTGGAGTTATGAATGATGTGCTTTATGACATGGGCAAGGAAGACCCTGCTGAACTTGAATTATTGCTGCATACGCCTTCCTCGGCGCTTGGCTCATGCCGTTATAAGCTCAAGGATAGTGAGATAGATGATTCTGACTACAAGCGTATTCTTGATGTGTTTAAGAAATACAACATCAGATATTTTTTCTATAACGGCGGAAATGACTCAATGGATACCTGCAACAAGATATCAAAATATATGCAAAAGGTTGGTTATCCCTGCAACATCATTGGAGTTCCGAAAACTATCGATAATGACCTTTTGGGCACAGACCATTGCCCCGGCTTTCCATCAGCTGCAAAATACATTGCTACAAGCTGTATGGAACTCTACCTTGACGCGCGCGTCTATGACACAGGAATGATATGCGTTTTAGAGATTATGGGCAGACATGCAGGCTGGTTGACAGCAGCATCTTCAATTGCTTCTTATTTCGGTATGGGCCCGGATTTAATTTATGTACCTGAGCGCGTATTCGAAATAGAAAGCTTCGTGCGCGATGTTCAAAAGGTTTATAACGAAACAGGCAAATGCATAATTGCGGTATCCGAAGGTATTCACGATGCAAATGGAAAACTTATCGCTCAAATGGGTTCCGACGAATTAAAAACTGACGCCTTTGGACATAAACAGTTGGGAGGTCTTGCCGCTACACTTGCTGATATACTTAAAGAAAAAACCGGCGCTAAAGTGCGCGGCATTGAATTTTCACTGCTGCAGCGCTGCGCTGCACATTGCGCCTCAGAAGTAGATGTGCAAGAATCATTTCTCGCAGGCAAAGCTGCGGTAGAGTTTGCTGTATCTGGCGTTAGCGACAAGATGGTCGGCTTTGAACGTTCAAGCAACGAGCAAGGTGATTATGTATGTAAAATTAAGCTTATGGGACTTACAGATGTGGCAAATGCGGAGAAAAAGCTGCCGCCCGAATGGATAAATCCAGAAGGCAATAACATTCTGCCTGCATTCGTTGATTATGCATTGCCATTGATTCAAGGTTCACCCAAAATAGTTTACGAGAATGGCTTGCCTCGCTTTTCCAGACTCAAGAAAGTCAGAGCTGAATAATTCTTTGAGTCAGGGGGCGGGTTTGACCCCCGCCTCCTGATAAACTGTTTAAAACTAATCCATATATCAATTGGCGCCTGCAGCTAATCTTATGTTTGCGGTATGTTCTTCATCGGGCAATAACCCTACATGTGAGCGGCTTTCATAAAAGAATAAACACACATGGCCTTTCATGTCATTATTCTGTATCGTATCTTCACCATGAGGATGCCCCTGCAACGAACAAGCAATGAAACTGCCGCCTATTTCTATAAGCATTGGACGCTTAAAGAAGCTGAAATCATCTCCGAACACTTTTTTCAACATAGCTGTATCTTCTGACGAAGGGCTTTCCATTTCCGCATGCTCAGCCCCGCCTGTAAATACAAGCGAAAACTTAGTCCCTGTATTATAGTCCATCATTGAATAGGTTTTGCCCAGGATTAATTCTTCTTTAATGCTTTGCCAACTTCTCAGCTCGCCTGTTTGTGTTTGAGTTGGTGTATGACGCTTGCCTATTGGTATATTTACGTTTTGCGGTATAGGAGCGCGTACTGCAGATGCTGAAAACAACAGCCGAAGGCTTTGCTCTCCAACAGTACCATCAGCGATTACGACAGCCCCGCTATCAAGCTCCTGGTTCTTCTGGAAGGCAATAACAGCCTCACGCGTCATAGCCCTGAAGCTTCCTGTTGGCTTAAAGTAGAAATAATCAAGCTCGCGCAAACGAGTCTGTATCATTGCTACAAGCTCGCCTTTTTCCTCATAGCTTATAATGCCGTCCAAGTTATTATCGCCTGTTATTGCATAAGCTTCTGATGCGATGTAAAACAGTGCCAACAACACAAGCTTTAAGCATATATTCCGCATTTTTTGAGTGTTCTTCATAGTTTCACCAAGGCTGATTTCTTTATAAATCATAACACATTAGCATATCATTTCAAAGAAAACTATTTATACTCCTTCTCCTATGATATATTTGATACAGGCTGACTAAACCATTTTCAATACATAATCCTTACAATACGTGAAGACAGCCACAGAATTTAAATTCCTATAGAGGAAATAATGCGTAAGTTCAAGACAAAAAGCAAACTGACACAAGTCCAAAAAGGTAAAACATCTATTGAGGCTGTACTTTGCTTTATTGTATCACGGCAACGAACAATATATGAAGTTAATAGTTATTTAATTAAGGAGGGTTATAACAGCCTTGAGGCAGAGCAGGCTATATCCAGATTTATTGAGCTAAAATATCTGGATGATTATGCTTATGCTCAAGAATTTGTTAGAACAAGGCTTAATACAAAACCTTTGAGCCGTGCGAAACTGTTTGAGCAGCTTAACTATCATGGAATACCTCGTGATATAGCAGAAGAGACTCTAAATAGCATAAGCGATGACGAAGAATTAACGACTGCTTTATTAACAGCACAAAAGTATTTGCCAAAACTTAAAAAGCGAAAACCCGAAGTACGAAGACAATACCTGCTGCGCCACCTGTTAAGCAAGGGCTATACTTATGAAACCGCAAACCTTACAATAGAACGCATTAATGAAACTGAAGGTTAAATAAGGAGGTAACCATGCGTGAGTCCATATTGAGAATGCTGTATGAACATAACGGCGAATACATTTCCGGCGAATATATCAGCAAGCAATTAGGGATTACGCGCGCTGCCGTATGGAAGCATATCCAATGCCTTCAAAAAGAGGGTAACACTATTGAGGCAGCCACGCGTAAAGGCTACAGGCTTGCAGGCAGCTTAGATACATTGCGCCCGGCATTTATAAAACCACTGCTCAAAACAAAAAGGCTGGGCTGTGAGCTTATATATGTTGAAACCTTGGCCTCTACAAACCTGTTGGCGCGTGAACTTATGCAACAAGGCTGCAAGCACGGCACCGTAATTATTGCAGAACAGCAGCTTAAAGGCCGAGGCAGACTCGGCCGAAGCTGGGTTAATGAAAAAGGCAAGGATATCTGCATGAGCATAGTGCTAAAGCCAAGGCTTGAAACTCAATATGCACCTATATTCACGCTTGCTACTGCACTTGGTATTCATAAGCTAACTGCAGATTTAGGTCTTACACCTTCAATAAAGTGGCCCAATGATGTGCTCATATCTGAAAAGAAATTCTGTGGCATTCTGCTCGAAATGCAAAGCAACGCAAATGAAGTAGATCATATTATTGTTGGAATAGGGCTTAATGTTAACACACTGCTGTTTCCAGATGAACTTGTGAATTTTGCAACCTCGCTCGCTTTAGAAGGTTCATGCCAGTTAAACCGTTCAAAAATAGCAGCTGAATTATTAAACTCGCTCGAGCCTTTATATGATGCATGTGAACATGAAAAAAACTTTACCCTGTTGCTCAATGAATATAAGGAGCGTTGCTCAACGCTTGGCAGGCAAATAGAAGTCACGGGGTTATCAAGCACATTAGTTGGTGTTGCTGAGGGCATTGATTTTTCAGGAAGGCTCCTGCTTCGTACTGAAGATGACCAGGTTCATGCTATTTCAGCAGGAGATGTAACTTTAAGGCGGAACAGATAGTCAAGGCTATACAATTTTGCGCTTAATAGTTTAATCATTTCATTACCAAGCTTAAAAACGAACTGCCTATTGCCCACTTTTGTGCACTTAAGTATTCATAAATAGTGGCTCCGATATCTGAAAACGAATCTCTTGTTCCGAGATTAACGCCTTTTAATATATTGGGTCCTGTTATTAAAACAGGCACATACTCTCGCGAATGGTCGGTACTCTCGGTTGTTGGGTCGCATCCATGGTCTGCAGTTATTATCAGCAAATCATTTTTCTTAAGCGCTTTAAGCATAACTGCAAGCTGCTCATCAAAATACTCAAGCGCAGATGCATACCCATTTACATCATTACGGTGTCCATAGAGCATATCAAAATCTACAAGGTTAGCGAAAATGAAATCGCCTGTATCATCGAGAATATACTTTATTACTGCCTTGATGCTGTCTTTATTGTTTCGAGTATGGTCTGAAACAGTAATGCCGCGGTTATGGAAGATATCTTCTATTTTACCAATCCCGACAGTCTCTAAATTATGGTTGACGAGTGCATCAAGTATTGTGTCGCCGGGCGGTGCAATTGCATAATCTTTTCTGTTTTCTGTGCGCCGGTACTCACCTGTTTTGCCTAAGAAAGGGCGCGCAATAACTCGTCCTACCAGGTGTTCCCCAACAAGCATTTTGCGTGCAATTTCACAGAATTTATATTGTTCTTCAAGCGATATAACTTCCTCATGAGCTGCAATCTGAAAAACACTATCTGCTGATGTATAAACTATTGGCCTGCCAGTTCGTACATGTTCATCCCCAAGGCGCATTATTATTTCAGTACCTGAGGCTACAACATTTCCAAGCGTCTTCCTGCCGATTAGTTGTTCAAACTCTTTTATCAGCTCCAAAGGAAAACCTTTAGGATATGTGCGGAATGGTTTTTCCATTGGCAGCCCTGCTATCTCCCAGTGTCCGCTAGTTGTATCTTTTGCTGCAGTTCTTTCTGCTGCTCTGCCAAAGCTGCCCTTTAAGGGAGCATTATATATGGGCAGACGGCTGTTTTCAATATTTGCAAGCCCAAGAGAATATAAGTTTGGAAGAGCAAGGTAGCCCCTTGATTTGTATATATTGCCAAGAGTATGCGAACCAACATCACCAAAAGAGATTGCGTCAGGGAGTTCCCCGATACCAACACTATCAAGAACAATAAGAATAACACGTCTTTTCATAATACCTCGGGTGCTGATTATAGAATTTGCAGCAGGTAATGCGAGTCTATCACCAAAGCGCCTTTTGTCAATAGACCGTTTCTGTGCAAATGGCTTTGAGCAGCGCAGGCATTAAAAGTGATTGGTAAAGTATGCACGGGAAAAGCAGCAAGCCTGCTTTTAAAAATGCGTTTGAATATTCGCATACAGATGGAAGCTGCTTTATGACCTGGAACTTCCTTTTGCAGACAGCAAAAAGTTGTTTTTGGGAAAGCACGCTCAGTTTCAACAATGGAAAGATGAGTAAAGCAGCTTCAAACAAGAGCAAAAGCATCAAAACCTTTGCCGAACAAGCTGGCCATTTAGCAGCACAAG
>JAKJBL010000030.1:13277-18237 GCA_022707005.1 Bacillota bacterium
CCGCCGCACCAAAGAATAGCCCGCGCAGCATTATACCTGCTACCCATAATGGGCTGGCTGGAGCCCATAGACCCGCAATGTAAAGCATCAAAACAATTAGAAGATGTGAAGTTATCGCAGAAACTATACGAATAAACCAGGAATTGTTTTCAGCAAATACATATAAAGGCACAATAGTAATGACTTTTGCAACATCTTCTTTGCACAAATTCAAAATAATATGTATTCCAGCAGCACAACCGGTAGTATAAACAAAAGCAAAAATACATACAGCGTATATGTTGTTCTTACAAAATGCTTTCAATTTTGAGTCAGTTGAAGTGATTATGGATTCCAAGCTCCCACCTGCTTTCATAGGTATACTGATTTTGTCGCTCTGTTTAAGCTTATTCTTCTATATTCTTGTTATACTCCAATTATTGGTCAATTGTTTAGAATGCTTGAAATTAACAGCTTTTTGTGTTACTATATTTGCGGTGGTGCAGTATTCTAGTCAGTAATGCTGTTTCCGAAGGCGGGCCTAAAAATCCGTTGCGGGCACATCGATGAAGTTCCTTGTGTTTGCTGCCGACGCCCAGTCGGGGGCAGATGCTGGGGGTTAAGAAGGCTGGGCGATCCACAATGGCATGTGGGCGTTGACCCAACCTTCGTGGAGACCTAAAAGGGTGGTTATTAATCGGCTACTCTTTAGGATTAAACCTGTATTGCGGTTGAATCTGTGTACAGTGTAGCCTGCCTTGCGTGACAGCGGTGAATATTGGAACACGCTATTGAATATTTGGCCAAATGTTCTTTTGCGATTGCCGTTTGAAACCGTTGTTGCTAAAGAGGCTAGGAAGCAGCAAAGCTGTCGAGGAAAGCTCCTAGACTGTTCTTAGAAGGCATATTGGGGATTACGGTGTGGCCTAAGTGGCAATCCAGTCTTGTGTATGGCGACATACCGACTCCGGACATAAAGGGAAACCGCTTCCATCGGTGACGGGAAGTGAACGGAGGGGAAACCCAACTGGACCTAAGCCGCAAAGTCTACCTAATATGCCACCACCTTTTTCTACTATAACCGGGGTGCTCCTGTGGATTTGGCGCATACAAAACGAACTAAAAAGCAAAAAAAGAAAAATTTATGGCCAGTAAAAGTGTTCTTACTTACATTTGTACTGGCAATACTATTTAGCTTAATGTCTGAAACAACGCTGTTGGGGGTAAGCCTTCCAGTGGCGTTGTTAGTTTTAGGTTTTATTATCTTTTTGGGCATACTCTTTGATATTATTGGCATTGCGGTTACCTGCCAGGATACAACTGCATATACTGCAATGGCTTCAAAGCGAATTCGCGGGGCAAAGCAAGCAATAAAGCTCGTCCAATCCGCAGGTATGGTTTCAAATATATGCAACGATGTCGTTGGGGATATTTGCAGTATTGTCTCTGGTGCAATGGGCGCAGCAATTTCAGCCCGACTAATCTTGAAAGCCACTCTTATAAATGAACTTGTGGCAGGTATAATTATTTCAAGTTTTATCGCGGCATTTACTGTCGGGGGGAAAGCAGCTGGAAAAAAGATAGCCATACATAAAAGTCAGCAGATTGTGTTCACTTTAGGGCAAATATTCGCCTTCTTTTCAAAACGCGAAGCCCATTAAGAAAGCAGTGTATAGTATGAGACTCGATGTCGGGATGGTGGAACAGGGGTTCGTCCAAAGCAGAGAAAAAGCAGTTGCCTTAATTTTAACAGGAAAAGTCTATGTGAATGGTAAACGTGCCGAAAAGCCGGGCACAACCCTTAAAGATGGCTCAACAATAGAGCTTGCCGAGAATTCGCTTCCTTTTGTTAGCCGCGGCGGTTATAAGCTGGAAAAAGCCATTAAACAGTTTAATCTTTCGCTTAGTGAAGCAATCGCGTGTGACATTGGAGCTTCAACCGGCGGGTTTACAGATTGCATGCTTCAGCATGGTGCAAAAGTTGTATATGCAATTGATGTAGGTTATGGCCAGCTTGATTGGAAGCTAAGAAACGACCCGCGTGTTGTAGTTATGGAAAGAATGAATGCCCGAAATCTGCATCCAGACTGGTTTTTAGAACCGATGGATTTCGCCTCTGTAGATGTTTCATTTATTTCACTTGCTTTAATACTGCCCAACCTGCGTAGCTGCCTTAAAGCAGGTGCTTTCGTAGTAATACTTATTAAACCTCAATTCGAAGCTGGACGTGAAAATGTAGGCAAGAATGGAGTTGTACGCAACCCCTTAGTTCATGTGGAAACTTGTTCGCGTATTTTAAAGCTCAGCATTGATTTGGGTTACACTGTCTGCGGGTTTACATTTTCTCCGATTACTGGCCCAAAAGGTAACATCGAATACCTCGCACTTCTCGCTGCTTCTGCAAATTGTAAAACTATTAGCATATATAGCCAAAACTTAATCGAAGATACAGTATCACAGGCACATAGCACTCTAAACGGCAACCGGAAATAAATCGCTTTATTGTGCTTGAAAATAACATGCGCCTGCGGATATAATTAAATATGCGAGTTGTCGGTTCGTGTAGAAACAACTGGAACGGAGTATTATAAGTGGCCCCTTGCATCGTATTTGTTGCAAACGCCGAAAAGTCAAATGTCATCTCAGTTCGTAATGAAGCAATGCGGGCTGCACAAGATAAAGGGTTTGAGTGTTTTGCATATGATTCGAATTCTTCCCTTTCTTCATTATCTGAAAAAGATGTTCTTTTCATTGCAGCCTTTGGCGGCGATGGAACGATTTTAAAATCAGTTCGATTAGCTGTCGCAATCGGCGTACCTATACTGGGCATTAATCTTGGGCGTGTAGGGTTTCTAAGTGAAATTAAACCATCGGAATTCAGTAGTTTTCTGCAGAAATTTAAGGATTGCAAATATCATATTGAAGAAAGAATGATGTTATCCTGCCAAATAAAAGAAAACTCTTTCTCGTGCTTAAATGAGGTTTTACTATATAAGGGCTCCTTTCCAGGAATAGCAAGGATAAGCGTGTCAATCAATGGTGCCGATGCAGGAACAATCCCTTGTGATGGCATAGTCATAAGCACCCCTACTGGCGCTACCGGATATGCTATTTCAGCAGGAGGACCTATTGTTGCACCAGGACTTGACGTTGTAATACTTGCGCCTATATGCCCCCATTCCTTGGCTACAAGGCCGATTGTTGCGCCTGCTTCTTCAAGCGTTGAGCTAAAGATCCATTCAAAAGGCCGTTTATATACCGATGGGCAGCAAGTGCTTGAAATAATGCCAAATGAATGCATACGGGTAACAATGGCCGATACAAAAGCAAAGTTTCTGCGCACTGAAACAAGAAATTTATATAATTTAATTAAACAGAAACTATTTTAGCGTGAAAAGACTGCTCTAAGCAGATTCCTTTACAGGAGGTAACATAATGAAAGCTTCAAGGCAAGCAATGATTCTCGAATTGATTGAGCAGCACGAAATAGAAACCCAGGAAGAACTTGCTGAATACTTGAGGCAGCATAATTATAAGGTTACCCAGGCTACAGTCTCGCGCGATATAAAGGAGCTGCGGTTAATAAAATCTCTTTCCCAAGACGGTTTAGCATATAAATATGCAACTGTTGATAATGCAGAGACAGGTCTGCAGGAGCGCTTTAACAGAATCTTCTCTCAATCTGTTGTCAGTATCACATCAGCGGGTAATATTATAGTAATTAAAACAATTACAGGCAGCGCCTCAGCCTCTGCTGAAGCTGTTGATTCCATGCGATGGCCCGAAATTGCAGGGACAATAGCAGGTGATAATACAATATTCATAGCAGTGAGGGATCAGAAAATGGTTCCGGAAATAATTAAGCGCTTCCAGACTATGCTCAAATAGGCAAATAATATTAGGCAGGAATAGTATGCTTCTTAATTTAAACATTAAGAATATTGCGCTTATAGAACAACTTCAAGTCGAATTTTCAGATGGCTTTCATGTGCTTACAGGAGAGACAGGCGCTGGCAAATCGATAATTATTGACGCAGTAAATTTCGTATTAGGTGAACGAGCAAATAAGGATTTAATAAAATCCGGCAGCGAGAAGGCTTCAGTTGAAGCCGCTTTTAACATTGAGGCAAATGCAGAAGTATTGCAGATGATAGAAGAACTTGGCATCGAAAATGATGAGGAAAACGTGCTTATTTTAACTCGCGAACTTTCTTCAACAGGCAAAAGCATATGCCGAGTCAATAATACGCTCGTTAATCTTTCTGCATTAAAATCCATTTCAAACTTTTTAGTGGATGTGCATGGTCAGCATGAACACCAGTCGCTTTTAAAAGAGGAGACACATATTGAATTTTTAGATAGTTTCAATCACGACCTTTGTCCACTAAAAGACAGTGTTCTAAATCTTCATAAAGAAATTGCATCAATACACAAACAATTGAATTCGGGCTTTTTATCTGAACAAGAAAGACTAAGAAGACTTGATTTACTTAATTACCAAATTAAAGAGATTGCTTCAGCTGAGCTTGAACCTGAAGAAGAGGTTGAGCTTGATGAGCAGCTTCGCGTACTTTCAAATGCGCAAACTATTATTAGCGCACTAGAAAGCAGCTTCAGTTTACTATCGGATGATGAAAACAGTTCGCTTACCAATATTAATAGAGCATTGCAGCAGATTCAGAGCATTGAGAACTTGCATCGCGAGTATGCCCAAATTTTTAATCGTCTGCAGGATGTTTATTATTCGCTGGAGGATATTGCCTCTACAATAAGCGATTTAAAGAATAGTTTCGAATATAACCCTGATTTGCTTGCAAATGTTGAAGCGCGGCTCGCGCGTATACACTTGTTAAAACGAAAATATGGCGGCAGCATTTTTGATATCTTAGAATTCTACAAGCGCATTGTTAAAGAATATGATGAATTAATTCAAAGCGATGAAAAACGAGAGCAGTTGCAAAACGAGTTAAATCAATGTGAA
>JAKJBL010000031.1:0-1512 GCA_022707005.1 Bacillota bacterium
ATCCCTTCTATTCTTGCTTCCATTCTTCATCACCGTAACCATTATACCTCGATTACGACGATTTCGGGAGTAGAACCTCGTGCAGGTTTTGCAGTTTTTAGGGCAGCTAACCTGTATGAGGCAATATTAATTATTACGCAAAAAGTACGCGCCCTTTCTGCCTTGCTAAAGAATATATTTGTGCAAATCTTCATCCTCATAAGTAAGCGACAGCCGCTCGCGGACATACTCGCCATCTATTCGAAGCTCAACATCAGGATAATCCCCTCCTGCGTTAAAAGAAATATCTTCAAGGAGCGTTTCCATAATTGTATGCAGCCTGCGCGCTCCGATGTTTTCAGTGCTTTCATTTGCTGAGTAGGCATACTTAGCGATTGCGTCAAGCGCATCATCCGAAAAGCTGAGCAAAACATGGTCAGCTTCAAGCAATGCCTGATACTGCTTTGTTATCGCGTTTTCCGGCTGTGTCAAAATCCGTTTATAATCCTCTTGGGTAAGTGAATCAAGCCGCACCCGAATTGGGAAGCGCCCCTGAAGTTCGGGAATAAGGTCGGAAACCTTTGCTGTATGGAAGGCGCCAGCTGCAATAAAAAGCATATAGTCTGTTTTAACTGGCCCATACTTTGTGGTTACGACCGAGCCTTCAACAATTGGGAGTATATCCCTTTGCACACCCTCTCTTGATACATCAGGCCCGCTTGAAGCCGACTTAGTGCCTGCGATTTTATCTATTTCATCAATGAAGATTATCCCGCCCTGCTCCGCCTTTTCTATGGCCTCGCGAATGACCTCATCCATATCTATAAGCTTATCGGATTCTTCTTGAACTAGTATTCTGCGCGCTTCCTTTACAGGCGCTTTGCGCTTTTTCTTTTTTCCGGGCAATATGCTCCCCAACATTTCGTTAAGGTTTATATCAATGCCTACTGCAAGCATTGCATCGCTTCCAGGCAGCTTTTCTTCGATTTCAATTTCAACGAGTTCTTCTTCAAGGGCTCCTGCTCTAAGCTTAGAGAGCACAAGCTCACGCTTTGAATATCGAGTCTTTTTTTCTTCTTCTGAAAGCTGCGGCTCCTGAACCTGACCTGTGCCAAGTAAAAGCTGCAAAGGGTTTACAGGGGAAGTTTCTGCCTTAACAGGCACTAGTAAATCCGCTAACCTCTGTTCTGCGGCAGCTTCAGCCATCAAGCGCACTGCTTCCAATCTTTTTGCCTTGCATAAACGAATAGAGGCTTCCAATAGGTCGCGCACCATAGAATCGACATCGCGCCCCACATAACCAACTTCAGTAAACTTTGTTGCCTCAACTTTAACAAGCGGTGTATCAACAAGCTTTGCAAGCCTTCGTGCAATCTCGGTCTTTCCAACACCTGTAGGCCCAATCATAATAATATTCTTTGGCGTTATCTCGTCTTGCAGCTCCTCAGAGAGCCTGCTGCGGCGATAGCGGTTGCGCAGCGCGATTGCTACAGCGCGCTTTGCATTGGCCTGCCCTACGATGTATTTATCAAG
>JAKJBL010000031.1:1522-18214 GCA_022707005.1 Bacillota bacterium
AGCTGCTACAATCTGCTTTGGCGTGAGCATGCTCAAACCTCCTCTACAACAATATTGCCGTTTGTAAATACGCAGATTTCTCCTGCTATACGCAGCGCACGTTCGGCTATATCGCGCGCAGATAGGTCTGTATTTTCTTTTAAGGCTTTTGCTGCAGCAAGCGCATACATGCCCCCGGTGCCTATTGCAGCTATACCGTCATCAGGGTCAATAACTTCGCCTGTTCCGGAAATTACGAGAAGTTCATCTTTGTTTGCGACAATCAGCAAAGCCTCAAGCTGACGCAGCGCCTTATCGCTTCTCCATTCTTGGGCAAGCGCTACTGCGGAGCGTGTTAAACCTCCGCCATACTGCTCAAGCTTAGCCTCAAAGCGTTCACAAAGCGAAAAGGCATCTGCAACCGAACCTGCAAACCCGACTGCGACCTTATCATGATAAAGCCTTCGCACCTTTTTCGCATTTTGCTTCATTATTGTAGTTTTGTTCAGCGTTACCTGTCCATCGCCGGCTATTGCGCATATTCCATTAAGTTTAACTGCAATAATTGTTGTGCCTTCAAGTTCCATGCTGCCCTCGTCTCTGCATAACTCTATTTATGCCTGTATTTATTTAGGGTTCATTGATGCAATAATTTGCCCCACTTGTCAATTTTCTTTTATATCGCTTATAACTCTTAGAGAGCGCTTGGCGATTTCTTCTGTTCGCTGTATTTTGCTTTTCTGCATGTTTTCAAGCGGTTCCATAATACCATAGTTTATGTTCATAGGCTGGAAGTTGCTGCCTGCGTAACCTGAAATATAATGCGCAAGCGCACCAATAGCCGTCTTTTTTGTAAAATCTAAAGCAGGTTTTTTAAGAAGCTTCTTAGAAAGGTTTATTGAAGCTACAAGGCCGCTTGCAACCGACTCTACATAGCCTTCAACACCTGTAATTTGCCCTGCAAAATAGAGCCCCGGTTTCTGTTTAAGCTCATAATCCCAACCGAGCAGCTGCGGAGAGCTTAAAAATGTGTTCCTGTGCATTACGCCATAGCGTGCAAATTCTGCATCTTTAAGCCCGGGAATTAAGCTAAAAACCCGCCTTTGTTCAGCGAAAGTGAGGTTTGTCTGAAACCCGACTATATTATAGAGCGTTGCCGCCTGATTGTCCTGCCTAAGCTGTACAGCAGCAAATGGGCGCTTGCCTGTTCTCGGGTCAACAAGCCCTGCAGGTTTAAGCGGGCCAAAGGTCAGGGTCGCCTCTCCTCGTTTTGCAAGGAGTTCAATCGGGACGCAGCCTTCAAAAACACTTTGCTCCTCAAAGCTGTGAAGTTTTACGGTTTGCGCAAGAATAAGCTCGTTGAAAAACCTGCTGTACTCAGCTTGGCTCATTGGGCAGTTAATATAATCCGAGCCTCTTCCATAACGTGAGGCATAAAAAGCAGCCTCCATATTTATTGAGTTTGCATAGACTATGGGCGCTGCGGCATCAAAAAAATGCAGGCATGTTCCAGTTAGTTTTTCAATTGAAGCGGATAGTCCGTCCGTTGTGAGGGGGCCTGTGGCAATTATTGCAGGCGGTTCGAGAAGCTCTATAACCTCGCCTTCAAAAACCCGGATTTTGGGGTGGGTTTTTATTGCGTTTGTGATAAGCCGGGAAAACTCGACGCGGTCTACAGCTAAAGCGCCGCCTGCAGGCACCTGCGTCTTATCCGCAGCTCCAATAACAAGAGAGTCCAGCAGCCTTAACTCCTCTTTAAGCAAGCCTACAGCATTTTGGAGCCTATTCGAGCGAAAGGAGTTGGAACAGACGAGCTCCGCATACTCATCTGTGCAATGAGCAGGCGTGCGTTTATGCGGCTTCATTTCAAACAGCTTAACTGGTATTCCTGACTGTGCAAGCTGCCAAGCAGCCTCACACCCGGCAAGGCCCGCGCCAACCACGCTTACGCATGGTTCATTCGGCATCTTTTTGCTCCTTCGCATTGCGTGGGGTATTGCCACACTCTTTGTTTGAACATATTGTGAAACTTCCATTCCTGCCGGTTTTTTTGACCATAAGCGACCCGCACTTTTCACAGCGTTCATTTAAAGGTTTATCCCAGGAAACAAAGCTGCATGAAGGGTAGTTTTCACAGCCGTAAAAAACCTTTCCCCGCTTCGTTTTACGCTTAATAAGCGCACCGCCGCATTCAGGGCATGGAACATCAATTTTCTCAAGAATAGGTTTTGTGTTTTTACATGCAGGGTAATTAGGGCAGGCAAGAAATCTACCATACCTGCCAACCTTGTACACCATCATTGCTCCGCACTTTTCACACTGAGTATCAGACACTTCGTCCGGAATTTCAACTTTTTCAATGTTTTCTGAGGCTTCTTCAACCGTTTTTATAAACGGCCCATAAAAGTGCTTAAGCACGCTCTCGCTTTCTGCTTCGCCTTCTTCTATTCTGTCAAGCTGCTCCTCCATATCAGCTGTAAACGCTAAGTCAACAATATCCTTGAAATTATCCTTCATGAGCTGGGTTACTAAAAACCCAAGCTCTGTGGGATAGAGCACCCTCTTTTCGCGGCTTACATATCCGCGTTCGAGTATTGTTGAAATTGTGGGGGAGTATGTGCTCGGCCGCCCAATGCCCTTTTCTTCGAGCGTGCGCACAAGCGATGCCTCAGTATAACGCGAAGGCGGCTGAGTAAAGCGCTGCTCGCTTTCTGTATTTTTATGAACCAGCTTATCGCCGACTTCTATAGGCGGCAGTGCGACTTCGCTTTCAGTTGCCTCATCGTGAGTTTCTGTGTATACGGCAGTGAAGCCGTCAAAAAGCGTACGCACGCCGACTGCCCTGAAAGTAGCACCATTTGCATCAACAGAAACAGTTGTATTTTCGTACCGCGCTGCAGTCATCTGGCTTGCGAGGAAACGTTCATAAATGATTTTGTATAATGAATACTGTTCTTTAGTAAGCGAACCTTTAACGCCTGCAGGCGTATTTGAAACAGATGTAGGTCGGATTGCTTCATGCGCATCCTGTGCGCCTGCCCTGCCTTTATAGACATTTGGCTTATCAGGCACATATTGCTTGCCAAAGTTTTTCTCTATAAACTCTGCTGCTTCGGCTTGCGCTGACTGCGCAATACGCACAGAATCTGTTCTCATATAAGTTATAAGTCCGGTTGCCCCTTTGCCTGAAAGCTCAATGCCTTCATACAGCTGCTGCGCTACCATCATTGTTTTTTTTGTTGAATAATGCAGCCTGCGCGAAGCGTCCTGCTGCAGAGTGCTCGTTGTAAAGGGCGGTGCAGGTGTGCGTGACTTTGGCGCAGTTTTAACATCAGTTACGAGATAATCCGCACTTTCAAGGCGCTTAAGAACTTCATCTGCTGCTTCTTTATTCGCCAGATCAGCCTTTTTCCCGTTAAACCCATAGAATTTTGCTTCAAAAGCCTTTTTCGCGGGAGGTTTTATGAGCTTCACACTTATTACCCAGTACTCAACAGGCGTGAATTCATTTATTTCCTGTTCGCGGTCGCAAATAATTCGGGTAGCAACAGATTGGACTCTTCCTGCAGATAGTCCTTTTCGCACCTTAGCCCAAAGCACAGGGCTTATTTTGTAGCCTACTAATCTGTCAAGTATGCGGCGCGCCTGCTGTGCGTTAACAAGCTTCATATCAATAGCTCTCACTTTGGTAAGCGCGCGCTTTACTGCACCTGAAGTGATTTCGTTAAATGAAATACGGCATTGCGAATTTTCATCAAGCTTGAGGACACTTGCAAGATGCCAGGCAATTGCCTCCCCTTCCCTGTCAGGGTCAGTTGCAAGGAAGACCTTTTCAGCGTTTTTGGCTTCCCGCCTTATTTTATCGAGCACATCTCCTCTGCCGCGCAAAGTTATGTACTTAGGTTTAAAGCCGTTTTCAGTATCTACGCCAAGTTGACTTTTGGGTAAATCACGGACATGGCCGTTCGAAGCGACAACCTTGTAGTTCTTGCCTAAGAATTTTTCTATTGTTTTCGCCTTTGCGGGCGATTCTACAATTACAAGGGTATCCGCCATTAGTTATCCTCCTGCCTGATAAATAGTCAAAGCCCAAAGACCCTGCCCGGCAACTGCTTAATTATTCCCGAAAATTGTAAGGATGTCAAGGTAGAATTAACCTCTGCTATGGGCAGCGACAAGTTTTCACATAATTCGTCGGCGCTCTTTTCACCGCTTGTGAGCTGTTCAACTACAAGCCTTTGCGCCTGTGTCAGCCCTGTAAGGTCAGGACGGGCTGATGGTTTAGCAGGACCTGCAGTAAGACCGTATTCGCAAAGAATATCAGCTGCGCAGAATATGGGCTTTGCCTCGCCCTGTTGAATCATTAAATTAGGCCCTGCGCTTGATTCATCGGTTATCCTGCCAGGCACTGCAAATACATCTCGGTTTTGGTCTAACGCATGGTTTGCTGTAATTGTTGTACCGCTGCGGCTTGCAGCTTCAACTATAACAACTCCACGGGAGAGTCCGCTGATGACCCTGTTGCGAATAGGAAAGTTCTCGCGATAAGGCCGTGTGCCTGGAAGAAACTCGGACACCACAGCGCCGCGCTCTATTATTTCGTAATAAAGGCGCGCATTTGAACTTGGATAAATTATTTCGATGCCGCAGCCAAGTACTGCCACAGTCGGAAACAGCGCAGCTTCAACACTTAGTGCGCCTTTAGCTGCAAGGCTATCTATGCCTCTTGCAAGACCTGAGATAATGGTAGCTCCGCTTTTTGTAAGTTCAGCCCCTAAATGCAAGGCAATCGCCTCCCCATAGGGTGTGCTTTTACGCATCCCTATTATTGCTATTGGGAGCTTTGGCGAAGCGTCAAGCTTTCCTTTTACATATAGAAGCGAAGGTGGATGATTGATTTCTTTTAAAAGCTCTGGGTATTTAGAAGAATAGAGCGGCAGAATGCTTGCTTTGTTAGTTTTTAGCCAGTTAATTTGGCACTCTATTTGAGTTTCGTTTGCTGCGGCGCAAATGCGCTCGGCAAATGCCTCGCCCCACCTTAAAAACATAGAGATTTTCCGTTTTTGGGCAAGCATATAAATTTCTTCAACTTCATTATATGTTGAAAGAAGCTGCTCAAAAAGCAGCACATGATGCCCAATAACGCCATTAAGCCACAGCCAAAGCTGGTCTTTACGAGAGAGATTATCCATGCATGCCTCCAATAGCATTAGAATCAAGGCTGCGGTACTGAATAGCTTCAGCAATATGTGCGCTGCTAATCTTCTCCTCACCTTCAAGGTCAGCGATTGTGCGCGCAACTTTTAAAATTCTGTGATACGCACGCGCGCTGAGCTTAAGCGCTGTAAAGGCCTGCCTGAGCATTGCTTCAGAAGCAGAATCCAGCGCGCAATAGGTCTTAATAAGTCTGTTTGGCAGTTGAGCGTTAAAAAAGATACCAACGTCTTCATAGCGTACACGCTGAACCTGCCGGGCGCTGTTAACCCGTGCACGAATTTTAAGAGATGTCTCGCCTGCAGCCTTGCTTGAAATATCCGAATACCCGACTTCTGTCATTTCAACGTGCAAATCCACCCTGTCTAAAAGTGGAGCAGAAATACGGCTCTGATAGCGTTGTATTTGGAAGGGCGTACAGCGGCATTGAGAAATCCGAGACCCATAGTTGCCGCAAGGGCAGGGATTCATCGCTGCAACAAGCATAAAATCCGCGGGGTATGTGGCGTTTGCGCTTGCGCGTGTAATTGTAACTACGCCATCTTCAAGTGGCTGCCTTAACGCCTCAAGCACATCTTTTCGAAATTCGGGGAACTCATCAAGAAACAAAACGCCAAAATGCGCAAGGCTTATTTCACCTGGGAGCGCCTGCTGGCCGCCTCCAATAAGCGCAGCAGCAGAAGCGCCATGATGGGGAGAGCGGAACGGGCGTTCGCGTATAATCCCACCGCTTTCTCTTGTTGCTCCAACAACCGAATGAATCTTGGTTATTTCCAGCGCCTCTTTAAAAGTCAGCTCAGGGAGAATTGAGGGAATGCTGCGTGCAAGCATGGTCTTACCTGAGCCGGGGGTTCCAATAAGCAAGAGATTGTGTCCGCCTGCCACAGCTATTTCTGCAGCCCGCTTTGCGCCCTGCTGGCCGCGTATTTCGCTAAAATCAGTAGAGTGTATAATCTCTGTTGTATCCCAAACTTTATTTGGGTATGGCTCAAACTCGCCATTATTGCGAAGGCACTCTACAACCTGCTTAAGTGTGCGTGCAGGCAGAATTTTTGCGCCTGTAATGTATGCGGCTTCTTCGGCATTCCCCTCAGGCAAGACAATTGTTTCATAGCCGCTTGAAAACGCGTCAATTGCCATAGGCAGCACTCCGTCTATTGCGCGCACACTTCCATCTAAGCCAAGCTCTCCGAGGAAAACCATTTTATCAGCGCATTTTGGCGATAGCTGCCCTGCTGCCTCTAAAAGCCCAATAGCTATAGGCAAATCATAAACCGAGCCTTCCTTGCGCATATCTGCAGGCGCAAGGTTCACAGTTATGCGGCAAACAGGGAAAGCAAAGCCGCTGTTTTTTATTGCGGAACGCACCCGTTCGCGGGATTCTCTTACTGCAGCATCAGGAAGGCCTACGGTTTCATAGCACGGCAACCCATTGGCTATGTCAACCTGAACCTGAACCGCAAATCCGCTTATACCGTTAAGACCATAGCTCTGTATGCATGAAAGCAATCGGTTACCCCCCAGTTCCTTTGTAAATTCCACTATTTATGCAGCTTCAGATGCGTTATTTAGTTTATTTTGGGCGAAAGACAAACAGCTTGTTTCCAAAAAAGTTAATCAGCATAGAAATCGGAGTCGCAATCAAGTTGCGAAAAAGAGCAGTCTCAATGTGCAGAAGATTGCGGCAAACATAAAGCACAGCTAAGGCTGCGCCAAGCGAAACTATGTTAACAAGAACAAACCCCAATACTTCCGAAGGAGTCCGTTTGCGCTCGCGCTTAAAAGTCCATGCTGTATTAAGCACATAGCTGTTAAGAATTCCGCATGAATAAGAAATAAGCTTTGCGGGCGTATCCGGCAAATAGAGGATTTCAGTTAAAAGCGCAAAGACTAAATAATCAACTGCTGTGTTCAAGAGACCGACAGCGTTGAACTTTAGAAATTGCTTAAGTTCATACATACGCGTTTTCAAATCAGCTGCCCAAAAAATAAATCATGTTTCCTCCCGGAAGTTTGTTTAGAAACTCTGCATACGTTCTTTGCATTTCAAGCCCTGAGATTCCGGGGTAGAAGAGGATAAACAGCATAACGCACAGCGCAATCCACACCCATTTTACCCATCCCACACGCTTATTCTGATTCTCCAAATCAGATAGCACATATACAGAACAAAGTATTATAAAAGGCACAGTCGCAAAAAAGTGATAAATAAAGGTGCAGCGGGGAACTAAAACCCAAGGCAAATAGTTCGAGAGTATGCCGACAAATGCAACAGTCATCCCCGGCTCATGTTTTCTAAAGCCTAAGAGGAATGCAATTGCAAGCGTAAGGGCGCCAATTGTGCAAAGCCACCAGGTAGCGGGATTTCCTGAAGCCGAAAGCGTAGATACATACCCGCTTGAAGCGCTTTCCCCCCAATAATACCACATTGGTCTAAGAGTAAAAGGCCACGACCACCATGAAGATTGGAACGGATGTGTTGACTGCAGCCCGCTGTGGTAGGTAAACATGAACTTTTGGAACCCCCATATCTCCTGCAGACCGTAATGCATGTTTGAAAGATAATAGGGCAGATATGAGGCTAAATACAATACTACAGGAACAGCTATAAAGAAGACACAGCACCACAGCAGCGTGAACACAGTGTTTCGCATAAAGTGCTGCACGCTTTCTCTATAAGTTTCATCAGTTGCTGCTTTTTTGTATTCGCCGTATCGCTTTAATAACGAAAGCAGCAGGAGTACCGCAAGCCCGAGCCCCGCATATATACAAAGCCATTTTGTAGCTGCGCCTAATGCGAAGAAAAGTCCCGCAAGCCCAAGCGGCTTTAGCGTAGCTTTAAGCCCATCCACATAGAAGTTCATGCAGTAATACTGATACATATAATAATACATCAGTATAATAAAAAACACTGCATATACATCAATGGTCGCAATACGAGTTTGAGTAAAATGCATAAAATCAAAGGTAAAGAGAACTGTACACAAAAGTGCATATTCCGGCTTTTTGAATAAACGTTTGCCAAATGCATAAATAATCGGAACCATGCCAATACCAAACAACGTGCCTATAATACGCCATCCGAATGGATTCATGCCAAAGAGCGCTATTCCAAGCATTATAAATATCTTCCCAAGGGGCGGATGGGAGTTTTCGTAAGGCTCAAGCCCCTTTAGGTGCTCGTATGCAGTGCGCGCATGATAAAGCTCATCAAAGTACATACCGTTATAATAGCTTGGCCGTGCAGGCAGGACGGTCTGTTCATCCACTAGCTTAGAGGATGCGGCATCCTTGGGGCTGGCTTTTACATATTCGCCAAACTCGTTAAAAAAGGCAAGTTCGCGGATTCTAAGGTCACCTGAATATGTAATAAGCTTCACTCCATGTGTCTGAACATCAGCTTTAACTTTGAGCCAGCGAAACATATCATCGTAGCTTTGTTCATATACAAGCTGTTCCCCATCATCAGCTTCAATTAGAAGTGTACCTTCAGCTATACCGCCAAATACCCAAAACTCCGAAAGCTGCACCTCTTCATCAAACGCTAACACTGCAGTCTGCCCGGCAGTGGTGCTGCAATACTCACTCTCCGGCGCTGAAAAAGAGCCGAGATTCAAAAGCGCTATACAGGCGTAAATAAGCGTAAGGCAGCAGCAATAGAGCCTGTCTTTCTTCGTAAAACTAAGTTTGCGTTCATAGTTAGAAATTAATGTAAAGCCGACATTTGGAGCCAAGTCTTGAGGGCCGCTTATCTTAGCGGCTGTTGTATAGCTTCTGTTTTTTATTATAATATCCATACACACATAAGTTAAATATAAAAATCCGGCAGCCATTATTAAGGAGCCAATGAAGGTTATTGTTTCATAAGCCCCCGCCCTTGAGGCAGGATAATCCACAATAACAAAAGCGCAAAGAATATTTAAAAAGAAACCTGTGCTTAAATAGAAAAAGCTTAAATACAGCCTGCGTTCATTGTAGCAGATACAAGCAATGAACAATAAAAGCAAGGCAGGAAACAAATAGCGCTCATGCATAAACTGGCCAAGCATGAAAAACCCTGTGAGCAAATACGCAGAACAAAGGAAAAGGGAACCCTTGCCGTCCTTACGGTTTGCAGCCACATACAGCACACAACTATAAACAACCGAAACTGCAAGACCTATAGTGCCCCAAATTTTATAAGAAAACAGAAAAGGAACACTTTCGACAGGCGCCCAATTCCCGCCTGCAAGTGCTGCGAAGTTAAATGCCTCAATGCTTGCAAACGGATATGAGGTTGCTGTAGAAAAGTATTTATCAAATAGCCAGTTAGACGCCTGCCCCTTAGAAAAGGGCAGCGATGGAAGTATTATAACGGCAAATGCAGCAAGTACAGCAATGAGTGCTTGAATCAAAGCTTTTTTAGTTCGTTCCCGTAAGATGTCATAAATATAGGCAACTGCGAGAATTGGCCCTAACATAAGTGCCTGCGGCTTAATTAGGATTGCAAGCCCGAAAACCATACCTGCAGAGATTTTGCGGCCTAAAGTATAGAGCCATATTGAAGCAAAAAGACATAGGGTAAGGATTGAATCAATCTGTCCCCACCCGCCTGAGATAAAAGCAACTGCTGGATGAAAAGCGGCAATCATAAACAGAATTGTTGCCTGTATGCCTTTTGCGCCATGATTCAAAGCAAATCTATAAACAAGATAGGCAAGCGCTAAATCAGCTATTATTGCAGGGAGTTTAATAAGAAGTACTGACAAAGCGCTTCCTGAAGCAAGTCCGAATAGTTTTTGAAGCGCGCCAATTGCCCAAAGCACATACATATAGCCCGGCGGATAATCTGCGAACATTCCGCTTGAATAAAACCCCGAAGGACCATATTCGGCCATTGCCTGCGCCCACGCGCTAAAACATAAAATATCCGTACTGTGCCCAACAAAAATTACCGAAAGCGCAGCCCTAAGAAAAAAGGCTAAGCCAAGCAAGAGCATAATAGTATGCGCCTGTGGCTTTTCATCATCAAGAGCAGACCGTTCCCCAAGGAGTCTTTTGTATATAAATATATAACAGCCTGCAACTAAACCTGTCATAATCAGAATAAGCGCCCAGTTTGGGGCGCTGCCTGCCTCAGATGGGGTGCTTTCGTATTTTAGCGGCTCAAAGGAAAGAGCGTCTGTAGGAATTGCGCTAAGCTCAACCATTGATGGGTTTTTAAATTGTGCATTCCCTTGTGAAAGCGCACCATAGCTCCCTATGCGCAGTGCAAAAACAAGCTCTGTTTGTTTAGGGCCTGTTACTCCTGTCAGCCGCACCCTTTGCCACCCGGTTGTGTCATAGATTTGCTCTGAAGCCGAATAAGTATCCAAAACAGAAAGAGATGCCCCAAAAGCGCCTATTATGTTCTCAGTTAAGATTTCACAGCTTAATTCGTATGCTTTATTTGGCAAAACACTGATTCGCTGGCATATACGCGCATCATTTTCCCAAATATTTTGAAGCTCAAGCACTGTTTCGCCTTCTGGGGTTATGCTGGTAAAGGCATTGGCCTCGTTCTCCGACCATGCATCATAATACCAACCCGCAGGCAGAGGCTGCTCTTTAGATAGTATGCTGAAGTCTGAATTATAAATCAGCTGCTCAGCTTCAGAGGCTGAAGCTGCAGATGAAAAGCAAACCGATATAAACGCGATAAGCAAAAAGGCGATGCATTTGCGCATTCTGTTCCTCTCAGTCCCCGCAAGTATCGCTTTCATAATAGCACAAAACTAAACAAGCCGCAAAACAGACATTGTTAGGGCTAAACTTTACTGTCTGCAGTAAATGCATTTTTAATATGGTTTGCAGCGCCTATGTTAAGATCAACCTCAACAACATCAAAGCGTATGTTTACTTCGCTTCCGAGCTCTTGCATATAAGAAAGCGCTGCGCGAACCAAACGTTTTTGCTTTTTTGAATCGACCGCTTCGCGAGGCAGCCCGAAGGTATTGCATTTACGCGCTTTAACCTCCACAAAAACAACGCTGCCCTTATCAAGCATAATTAGGTCAACTTCAACGCGCCCAAATCTTGCGTTTTTATAAAGCAGCTCGTACCCTATGCGCCTAAGGTGGATAAGAGCTAATAATTCGCCCGTTGCTCCCTTTTCTTTTCGCTTCATAGTTCAAGCTCCAAGTATGCCCTTAATAAAGCTTTGCCTATGCAAAGGACAAGGGCCGTAATTTTTAAGCGCAGCAATATGTTCCGCAGTACCATATCCTTTGTTTTTATTAAATCCGTATTGTGGGTACAGTTCATGCTGTTCTTCCATGTATTTGTCACGAAGCACCTTTGCAATAATAGAAGCTGCCCCAATCAGGTAGCTTTGTGCATCTCCATGTATAAAAGAGTGCTGCCTCATAGGCACCGGCAAGTCGCGCAACGCATCTATAAGCAAATCAGTAACAGGCAGCTTTATGCGAGTGCATGCAAGGCAAAATGCCTCACGTGTCGCTTTGAGGATTCCTCGGTTATCAACTGCTTCCGCCTTAACCCAGCCAAGCGCAAAACCCTCAGCCTGCTTCGTGATACTTTCATATACCTCCGAGCGGCGCTTTGCTGTAAGCTTTTTTGAATCGTTTACAAAGCGGACAAGAGGCGCAGGCGGCAGTACAACACAGGCGGCGACTACAGGCCCTGCAAGAGATCCGCGGCCAACTTCGTCCATGCCCGCAAGCACCACCCCGGGCTGCATCCAAAGCTCCCGTTCAATTCTTGTAAGGCTGTAAAGCCTTTCTTCTTCTTTAGTTTTAATCATCTGCTTCATTCGGTTCATCAAGGGTAACGCATGCAATCTTCCCTGCCCGAAATTCATCGAGCACTATTCGGGCGCCGCGCGCATAATCCGGCATACCGCCATGAAGCAAAAACCCGCGGCTTGCACAAACAGCAAGAAGCAAATCTTCATCTCTTGTTTCGCTCTGAATCTTTTCAAACCGTGCGCTGATCGCCTTTGGACAGATTTTTTGCAGTTTTATAAGAAGCTGCGCTGCAAGTTCTTCAACATCGAGTATTTCATCTTTAATTGCACCTATAAATGCAAGGCTCAGGGCATGTGCTTCGTTCTCAAGCTTTGGCCACAACAACCCCGGGGTATCTAATAATTCGAAATATTGGGTTATCTTCACCCACTGCTTTCCCCGCGTTACACCCGGTTTGTTGCCTACTTTTGTGCGGGCAGCTCCTGCAATACAATTAATAAATGTTGATTTTCCGACATTTGGGATGCCGACCACCTGTGCACGAACTGTCTTATTAACCCCTTTTTCTTTCATTTTTGCAACTAGCGGAGCAGTCGCCTTTTCAATTACTGCAGCTGCCGCTTTTTTGTTCCCTGCTGCGGAGTTAAACGGCAGTACCAAAAGACCCTTTGCTTCATACCACAAAACCCAGCGCTTTGTTGCCTCTAAATCTGCCAGGTCGCATTTATTTAACACTATAATCCTTGTCTTATCCTTTAAAAGCGCATTTAAATCTGGGTTTGCAGTTGCACGCGGCGCACGTGCATCAAGAAGCTCAACAACTACATCAACGAGCTTTAATGACTCAATGAGGAGGCGCCGCGTTTTGGCCATATGTCCGGGGTACCAGTGTATTCTCATCTTTTTCTCCGAATATAATAACAACCCGACCGCTCAAGTCGGCTGTTTAGCCTTTTGGCAGTCGGGTTGCTTAGTTGCACAAGTTTTAGACAGAGCTCTTTTTATTTGAAGTAATAATGCGTTCTTTGACCTTTGCAGCCTTGCCTACACGGTCACGCAAATAGTAGAGTTTTGCGCGGCGCACTTTGCCGTGACGGAGCACTTCAATACGCCCTATGCGAGGGCTGTTGTATGGAAATGTACGTTCTACGCCAACTCCCGAAGCTACCCTGCGGACTGTAAACGATTTTCTGACAGCTCCGCCCTGAATTTTAATTACAATGCCTTCAAAATTCTGCAGCCGCTCTCTGCTTCCTTCGACTACCTTAACAAAAACACGTACAGTATCGCCGATTTGGAGCTTAGGTAAATCTGTTCTTAACTGCTCTTTTTCTAGTTCCCGGATAATGTCCGACATATTTTTCTCCCTTTACTTCATAGGCGTTCATACTCGCAGTTACGAACAGCGGACCGCCCGTTATCCGTTCGACATTATAACATAGAGCAAAAAGCTTGGCAATGTAATTTTTGCGAATTGTTTTAGCTTGTTGCTTTAACTTGGGCTGCACCAGCAGGCCTTATGCATTTGAGTAGCGCTCCAAAAAGCGCTTGGTTCTTTCTTCTTTTGGGTTAAGCAAAACTTCTTCAGGCTTGCCTGCTTCCACAACTACACCAGCATCAATAAATAAAACATTATCTGATACTTCCCGCGCAAACTGCATTTCGTGAGTTACTATAACCATTGTAGTTTTTTTATCTGCAAGGCTTCTGATTACTTTTAATACTTCACCTGTAAGCTCAGGGTCGAGCGCTGAGGTCGGCTCATCAAAGCAGAGGATGTCAGGGTTTAGCGCAAGAGCGCGCGCTATGGCGACCCGCTGCTGCTGGCCGCCCGAGAGCTGGTGAGGGTAAAAGTATAGCTTATCGCTAAGGCCTATTTGTTCGAATAGAAGTTTAGCTCTATTTTCTATATCGGTTAGTATTTCTTTGCGGTCTTCTTTAAAGTCTGCCGCATCTTTTGCCAGAAGTTCACATGCAAGCGTAACATTCTTTAAAGCGGTATATTGCGGAAACAAGTTGAACGATTGAAAGACAAGCCCAAAGTGAAGCCTCTTCTTTCGGATTTCTTCTTCGCTTTGCGTAGCGGGGACAGACGCATCAAATATGATTTCATCATTTACGCTTATACTCCCGCCATCAGGCAGTTCCAAGAAGTTCAGACATCTTAAAAGCGTAGTCTTTCCGCTTCCTGATGAGCCGATTATTGCAAGCGCTTCACCTTTTTGGAGCGAAAAATCGATACCTTCCAAAACAGCAACATTGCCAAAACACTTTTTTAAACCTTTTACTTCAAGTATAGGCACAACTCATCCTCCGCCATTCTAAACCCTAAAATAATCGAGTTTGCGTTCAATAAAGCCAAAGAGCAGCGTGAGCCCGCCGCAAAAAACCAAATAGAACACGCCTGTGTAGAATAATGGCCAAATAACGCCCTTAGTCGTATATGTAAACGCGACCATTATAATTTCCATTAAGGCTATTACCCTTGCAAGCGAAGTATCTTTTACAAGCGTAATTATTTCATTAGACATGGGGGGTACTATGCGCTTAACTACCTGAAGCAGAATAATCTTGAAGAATATCTGTGTTTTAGTCATGCCGAGCACCTGACCTGCCTCATATTGGCCGCGCGGCACACCTTCTATTCCGCTTCTGTATATCTCAGAAAAATACGCAGTATAGTTAATTATAAAAGCAATTAAAACTGCAGTCATTTTCGGAAAAGCAGTTAACCCAAACATAAGCCCTGGTCCGTAGTAAACTATCATAAGCTGCAGCATAAGGGGGGTCCCGCGGATAACCCACACAAACCCTTTAGATATGATTTTTAAGGGCCTGAATTTGCTCATCGAGCCAAATGATACCAACAAACCAAGAGGCATTGCGCCAAACAGGGTAAAAAAGAATATTATGCAAGAAAGCCAAAAGCCCTCAAGTAATTTGGTTGTAACTGTTAAAAAGTTCATACATCATACCTGCCGCATTAGGGGCAGGGAAAGCCCCGCCCCATATTAACGTTATAGGTTAAAAGAGGGGTTATCCTGAGATAAGGCGGTCAGCCAGGTCATACTTTTCGGCTATTGCTTTTAGAGTGCCATCTTTTAAAAGGCCTTGGGTAATTTCATCTACCTTCTTTACAAGCGCACTGCCCAGTCTAAAGCCGATAGCGTATTCCTCATCCATTAAGTCAATGTCCTTTGAAACAACAATATCGCTATAATCTGTGCCAGGGCCTGTCATTGCAAATGCCATAGTGGCATCGATTACTGCTGCTTCGGAAGTACCTGCTTTAACTTCGAGCAGTGCATTTGCCTGCGAAGCGACAGCAGTATACTCTGCTTCGGGAAGGTCAGCTTCAATTGCGGATTCGCCTGCTGACCCTGCTTCTGCAACAACTGCAACCCCTGAAAGACTTTCTTTTTTTGAATATTTCTCTAAGTCTGCGCTGCGAACAAGCACTACCTGTTCGTTTACTATATAGGGTGAGCTAAACGCCATATTCTCTTTGCGTTCTTCAGTTACCGTGAGCCCGTTCCAAATACAATCAATGTTCTTTGCTTTAAGTTCAACCTCTTTTGTATCCCAGTTAATTACCACAAATTCAGGCTTTACCCCAAGTTTTGCGCAAACTGCTTCAGCATATTCTGTGTCAAAGCCAATAAGTTTGCCGCCTTCGTCATAATAGTTCATGGGTGCATACTCAGTTATGCCGATAACAAGCTTTCCGTTCTTTTTTATTCTTTGCAAATCATCGTCTTCCGAACCCGCACAGCCTGCGAACAGCGGTATAAGAAGCAGGGCAACCAGTAAGATTGAAATTAATTTCTTCATGACTTTCCTCCTGCAAATTGTATTATTTATTATAGTAACATGTTAGCGTGATAAATCAATGGCAAGTTGAGTCATCAGCATTCTTTATGCTTTTTTAGAAGGTGGATATCAAACGCATCATAAATATTATAATATCAAGGCTTATAGCCTGTTTCTTTTTCGCCCAGGTAATTTGCCCATTTTTCACAGTATAACGCATCGTAGGATACGCCTTGCTTCTCACGGTATTTCGAGAAAAATTGCGCCCAGATAAATGAAGGCAACCCTACAAGAACCCAGTATAAAGGCCCGAGTATCAGCGACTGGTAGACATGGCCGTATTCATGTTGGATTAAACGCTCCATATGATCCCGGTCTGGTTTGTCTGCACTTGAAACAAAGATAAAAACCCCGGCCGTCAGCGCTCCCTTATGTTGCGATAGAGGTATGTAGGTAATAAAAGCGTTATGGTACTTCTCCTGCCGCATTCCTATAAGACGAAAAAGCATATATGCGATTCCACCGAATAAATTGACGGGCAATGCCCATGTAAATTGAATTATATAGAATAATATGCTTTTCAAATAAGATGCCCCGTTAATTTAATATACTGCACCATAAAAATGCCATTATCATACAGTTTGAGCAAATTCCACATTGCTGTTTAGGCGTTCGACCTGTGCAAAGGTGTAAGGCTGCTATGCATCAAAGCATAGAACAAGAAAGCCCATTCGGAAAAAGCAATAGTTTCGGCAGTATCCTCGCAGCCTTCGTATTTGCAATCAGGTGTCAGTTTTTGCTTATATCATCCTCTTGTAAAGATATGAGTTTTGAAAGTTCCTGACGCTCAGCTTTATTTAATTTAAGTCCGCGCAACAGTTCAGGCCGTACAGCCTTTGTTTTAAGAAATGCCTGTGCTTTGCGCCATATTTGTATGTTTTTGTGATGGCCGCTTAGAAGAACG
>JAKJBL010000032.1 GCA_022707005.1 Bacillota bacterium
CGCTATCAACTTTAACATGGTCTTTATATCCAAAATGCTTCTCGCCGTTTTTCTCTGTCCAGCGTGCATCAATGTCCTTTTGACAGCGTTTGTTTTCATTGTCCTGCCAAAGTTCCTCGCCATCGCCCTCTTTGATTTTCTTGTTTTCATCACGGTTGTTGCGTTGTTTCGGCACATCAACAAAACTTGCGTCAACGATGCTACCCTCGCGTGTAATCACCCCGACTTGTTCCATTAATGCGGCAAACATATCAAACAATTCCTTTGATTTTCCGCTGTTTTTAAGCATTTCACGATAAAGCCATATCGTCTTGGCGTCAGGAACTTTATCGCCCAGCGACAACCCCAAAAATCGCTGAAAACTCAGACGGTCGTTTATCAAATATTCGGTCATATCATCAGCAATATGATACCACTCTTGTAATAGCATTATCTTGAACATCAGCATATTATCCATTGGTGGACGACCTCCCTTATCGCCCTTTTCTCTTGGAATTGCTGTGTCAAGCGTGGGGCGGAATATTTCAAAATCCACCGCACCTGCCACTTTTTCAAGTGGGTCACCCATTTTACTGAGCCTGTCAAGGCGATTATCTTCGGCAAAAAAATTTATCTGTTTCATAGGTATATTATATCATATTTGGGCGAATATTGCATGAGGTTTTTAGAGATGCCCTTAATATATAAACCTTGTAAAGCGACTTGTACCCTCTTTAGTTAAACTATAATACCTTTTTTTTGATGCATGAATAAAACCCCGGATTCTGTCATTTGCTGCATACAGGTTTAACAAAAAAGGCGCAGTTATTTATAAAAACATGCGCCAAAAGCTTTAGTTGCAGCTGTTTACTATTTCCCTATGAACATCTGTGTCCAATAATATCCGTTTTGTGAAAACCCAACCCCTATTTCAGTGAATGCCTTATTGAGGATATTTGCCCTGTGACCCGGGGAATTCATCCAGGCATTTACAACCTCTTGCGGCGTCCGCTGACCCATTGCAATATTTTCTCCCATTGCCCTGTAGCTTATGCCGAAGTTTTTAATCATTTTTCCAGGGTCTCCGTATGTGGGGCTTGTGTGCGAAAAATATTTTTTTGCTGCCATGTCATCCGATTTATAGCGTGCAACCCTTGAAAGTTCCCAATTAGCTTTTAGAGGGGGAAGACCGTTTTCCGCTCTTTTGCTGTTTGTCAGCTTTATTACCTGCTCTTCAAAGGATGCTGTGCCCTTATCAACCGTCGGAATGATGAGCTCCTGGCCTGGATAAATAAGCGACGGGTTCTTAACGGCAGAGTTTGCCTTTACTATTTCACTTAGGCCGACATTGTACTTTACAGCGATTTTCCACATTGTGTCGCCTGGAACAACTTTATGCTCAATCGATGCAAAAGCGCCAGATGCGAATATAGCAAGGGCGAGTACTGCTGCTGCTGTTGCGATTAGTTTTTTTGCTTTCATTATTTCCACCTCCGTTAATCGCTACTATTAGCTTAACGCTAACACCAAATAGTATCAACAACTAATATATGGTACAAAATAGCGCATAACAATCATAATCCGCATATATGCGTATTAGAGCTGTTAGGATGCAGGAGCCAAAGACGCTGACTGCTTTGTATTTTTTCGGGTTTGATATATACTTATTGCAGTAGGATTTCGGAGGTATGCCAAAATGCTTGAAACAAGGGCAGCAAGGCAGCAGGACAGGGATGAATTTTACGACCTGTGGAAAATATGTTTTGGTGATTCTAAAGCATTTATGGATTGGTTCTTTTCAGAGCGGTTCTTTCCTGAGCTATCGACCTGCATAAGCATCAAGGGGTGTATAATCGCCTCAATGCAAAGCTATCCGCTGCATATTCGCATACGCGATACCATTCTGCCTGTTTTAATGGTGGCAGGTGTATGCACTCACCCTGAACACAGGGGCTTAGGCTATATGCGCCTTATGTTTGAGAGCTTTATGCAGCAGGCGCGCGGTTTGGGCATAAGCGTTGTCGTACATACACCTGCCTATACACCGACTTTTTTTTCAATTGGACAATACCCTGTGACAGATACGCTCTACCTTTCGCTAAAAAGTTCAGGCGGGAATATGCCTGAGGGCGTTTCAGTTCACTCCATGCACACAGGTTTGGCGCCGCTTCATACCTGCTATCAGCTTGCTTGCGCCAAGTATTCAGGCTCAGTTTCGCGCTCTATTGCGGATTTTGCATATAAGCTTCGTGATTATGCCTCAGACGGCGCAGGCTGCCTTGCGCGTATTCATGATGGCGCTGCACTTGGCTATTGCATTTATTATGAAATGGGGGAGGAGCTCCATGTTGAGGAATGCTTCGCGCTCAATGATGAAGCCTTATCTCAGCTGCTTTTGGCAGTTGCACATAGGGCTAACGGACGTTCGCTTTCCGTAAAGCTGCCGCCTGACTATAACCCTGTGCTTGAAGGAGCGGAGCTTATAATAAAACCTCAAGGCGCTATGGGCATAGCGGATGTATCTGCCGCTCTTTATAAGCTTTTAAGGGATGAGGCTTATGTCTTTGAACTGACTGACGGAGCAGTGAAGCAAAATACGGGGAGATTTAACGGCTTAGGTGTGGCTTCAGCCAAAATGCCACAGTTTCAGCTTGAAGCGGGTCGGCTTGCGCAGTTTTTAAGCGGCTACCGCTCAATTGAAGAGCTTGCAGAGCAAGGGCACGCGAAAATAATCGATTATGATGCAGCAAAGTCGCTTGACGCAAAATTTCCTAAACAAACATGCTTTATTACTGACGAATACTAATACAAGAGCTGTATAGAATTCATGCGCTTTAGAGTATGCTTTTCATTAAAAGAAATGGGTTATACTTAGATTGAGCAATAACATAGCAAGTACAGAAAAGAAGGAGTGGTTTTATGTTGAATTTTACTTATTACACACCTACGAAGGTGCTCTTTGGCAAAAATGCCGAAGCTAAGACCGGCGAGCTTATTAAAGAGCAAAAAGCTAAAAGGGTGCTTATTCATTATGGCAGCAGCAGCGCAAAAGCTTCTGGTCTTTTAGCGCGGATTCAGGGCTCGCTTGAGGAGGCTGGGCTTGAATATGTCCTGCTTGGAGGGGTAGTGCCAAACCCGCGGCTTTCAAAGGTGTATGAGGGTATCGAACTATGCAAAAAAGAGGATGTTGACTTTATACTTGCAGTTGGCGGCGGAAGCGTTATTGATTCAGCTAAAGCTATAAGCTACGGCGTTGCCAATGAATTCGATGTTTGGGAGCTTTTCGGGGGCAGAGCAAAGGCTGCAGCGTTTTTGCCTGTCGGAGCTGTGCTTACTATTGCTGCAGCAGGGAGCGAGACAAGCTATTCCACAGTTATTACAAAAGAAGATGGCTGGCTAAAGCGCGCTTACAACGATGATATATCACGCCCTGCTTTTGCAGTGCTTAACCCGGAGCTTACATACACCCTGCCCGAATATCAAACTATGAGCGGCATTGTAGATATTATGATGCATACTTTCGAGCGCTACTTTACACGCGAAGAACCGATGGCGCTTACTGACGGCATTGCGGAAGCGCTCCTTAAAACTGTAATGCAAAACGCTCATGTGCTCAAGCAGGAGCCGTTAAACTATAAAGCGCGGGCTGAAATAATGTGGGCGGGGAGTCTCTCCCATAATGGCTTAACAGGCTGCGGTGCTTCCGGAGACTGGGTAAGCCACAGGCTCGAACATGAGCTGGGCGGTATGTTTGATGTTGCGCATGGCGCCGGCCTTTCGGCTGTGTGGGGGAGCTGGGCGCGCTATGTATATAAGGCATACCCTGAGCGCTTTGCCAAGTTTGCTGTGGCTGTAATGGATGTAGCTCCGCAGAAAACTGCGTCGGAAACCGCGCTGCTTGGCATTGAGGCAGCAGAAGACTTCTTCCGCTCCATAAAAATGCCTGTAAATATTAAAGAGCTTGGGTATACGCTCACTGATGCGCAAATAAAAGAGCTTGCGGAAAAATGCTATGAGGGCAACGGCACAATTAAAGGCTTTGTGGACATTGCACAAGAAGATATGCTCAAAATATTTACAATGGCGCGATAAGCTTTATGCCAAAAAGCGCCCCGGCTGACCGGGGCGCTTTTGTTTAACACACTGCAAGTACAGCTTATAGATTATCTTGGGAAAATATTTGCATTATAAACTGCAGCATTACCAAGCGCTTCTTCAATACGCAGCAGCTGGTTATATTTTGCGACCCTGTCAGTACGTGAGGGAGCGCCTGTCTTAATTTGCCCTGCATTAACTGCAACAGCAATATCGGCTATTGTGACATCTTCGGTTTCGCCGGAGCGGTGGCTTATTACAGCCGTATAGCCGGCTCTGTTTGCCATGCTGATTGCATTTAGCGTTTCGCTGAGAGTCCCGATTTGGTTGACTTTTATTAGGATGCTGTTGGCAACGCCAAGGTCAAGACCCTTTTTAAGCCTTTCGGTGTTTGTAACAAAAAGATCATCGCCGACAAGCTGAATCTTTTTGCCGAGCTTCTTAGTTAGAAGTTCCCACCCATCCCAGTCTTCTTCTGAGAGTGCGTCTTCTAAAGATGCAATTGGATACTTTTCGCATAGCCCAGCCCAAAAATCAACCATTTCAAGCTTTGATTTACGCTCGCCCGACTTCCAGAAGAAATAGCTGCCGTCTTCTTGATACATCTCAGTCGCAGCTGCATCAATGGCAAGCATAAAGTCTTCACCAGGCGCATAGCCAGCCTTCAGTATAGCTTCGAGGATTAGCTGTATAGCCTCCTCGTCTGTTTTTAGGTTGGGGGCAAAGCCTCCTTCATCACCTACCGAAGTAGCATAACCAAAGCCGCTTAGCACTTTTTAGGGTATGGAACACTTCCGTGCACATTTGCAGGCATTCTTTGAAGCTGTGCGCTCCTACGGGCATAATCATAAATTCCTGTATGTTAACGCTGTTGTCTGCATGCTTGCCGCCGTTTAAGATGTTCATCATTGGCACGGGAAGCTGGCGCGCATTGCAGCCGCCAATGTACTTATAAAGAGGTATCCCTGATTGAAGAGCTGCTGCTTTTGCTATTGCAAGCGAAACGCCGAGCGTTGCATTCGCGCCAAGCTTTGCTTTGTTCGGTGTACCGTCAAGTTCGCACATAAGCATATCAAGAGCTGTTTGCTCACGGCTGTCAAGCCCTGCTAGTTCACGCGCTATTGTTTTGTTGATGTTTGCAACAGCTTTGCTGACACCTTTGCCCAAATAACGCTTTTTATCACCATCGCGCAGTTCCACAGCCTCAAATGAACCTGTAGATGCGCCTGATGGTACGGCTGCATGGCCTATTGCACCGCCGGAAAGCTCAACTTGCGCCTCGAGCGTTGGGTTGCCCCGCGAATCAAGAATTTCTCTGCCTTTTACTTCTATAATTTTGAACATTGGCAAACTCCTTTCATATATGCGCAGACTTAAAATGCAAGAATAGCTTTGCATTAACGCAGGCATTACAATAGCATTACTATACACTAAACAGGGGTTCTTTAACAATAAGTCTTTCTTAAGTCAATATAAACGCAGCAAAAGCAAGAAAGGTTTACAGATGCCAACACGGTATAACGAGATAGAATAGCTGCAGCGCCAATAAATTCATATATTTTGGATTGACTGCAAATGTTAAGGAATATATAATAGTGCGTAAATTTCGTGAAATTAGCTCAAAGCATTTCTTGGGCTTTGTTCTTTAAAAGCATTATTACAGGAGGAAGCAAAATGAACAGCGAAACATTGGTTTCAAAGACAGTACGAGATATTCCCCCTTCAGGCATAAGGAAATATTTTGATTTATTAGATGCAAGCTACATAAGCCTTGGAGTAGGCGAGCCCGACTTTCCAACGCCTGAAGGTATTCGCAAAGAGGCGCTTAAAAGGCTTTCAACAGGGAGAATAGCCTACACTTCAAATGCCGGCATGCCAGAACTTAGGGAGCTTATTCTTAGATATTTGGATGAACGCTTCGGCTTAAGCGGCTATGCGATGAATGAAGTGCTTGTTACAGTCGGGAGCAGCCAGGCAATTGACCTTGCCTTTAGGGCAATTCTTAACCCGGGCGATGAGGTAATAGTAACTGCGCCAACCTATGTTGCATATACTCCAAGCATTGCGCTTGCAGGAGGAAAACCGGTCTTTATTAAAACAACCCATGCAAACCGTTTTAAAATTTCACCTGAGGCGCTTGTTGAATGTATAACGCCTAAGACTAAGGCTTTGCTTTTGGCATACCCAAACAACCCTACTGGCGGCATTATGGAGCTTGCTGACCTTGAGGCAGTTGCGCAAGTTCTAAAGGGGACCGATATTCTTGTAGTAACGGATGAAGTATATTCGGAGCTCACATATAACGGCAAACAGCATGTATCTTTTGGGGCGATTGAAGGAATGCGCGAACGGACTATTGTTTTAAACGGGTTTTCAAAGGCGTTTTCTATGACAGGCTGGAGGCTTGGCTATGCAGCAGGCCCAGCGCCTTTAATTGCGGCAATGACAAAGGTGCATCAGCTTACTATGCTAAGCGCTCCAACAACTGCCCAGGTTGCGGGAATTGTCGCGCTTGAGCGGGGGTTTAAATATGACTGGGCGGATGTTATAGCAATGAAGCAGGAATACGAACGCCGCAGGCGCTACTTGGTCGATTCGTTTAACGCGCTTGGACTCCTGTGCAATGAACCCGAAGGCGCGTTTTATGTGTTCCCTTCAATAGAAAAAACAGGGCTGAGCTCTGAACAGTTCTGCGATAAACTCATGCAGGAAAAGAAGGTTGTTGCAATCCCCGGCACTGCATTTGGCAAGGAAGGCGAAGGCTATATCAGATGCTGCTATGCAACGGATTTAGAAAAGCTAAAGCTTGCAGTTGCGAGAATTGAAGAGTTTTTGCAAATGCTTTAATGGCTGTGGTAGAATACAGGCGGAGCGGGTCGGGCTTAAGGCTTCGGCCCGCTATTTAGTTTACAGGATAAGTCTGGGTATACTAAAAAGCAAACAAAAGACAGCCAAAGGTTTTTTTTGGAGCGTAAAATGGAAAAGCGAGTGCTTTTTATTTTAGAGTTTAACAGGATTATAGAGCGCCTGTGCGCCTTGACTGTTTCAGAGGCAGGCCTGAAAAAGGCGCAAGCGCTCAGCCCGCAAAACGATGCCTCAATTGCGGGCATGCTTTTAGCTCAAACATTAGAAGCAGAGCGCTTTTTTGTTGAGAACGGACAAAGTCCTGTTGACACCTTTTCAGATGTACGCCCAGCCCTAAAGCACATTCATGCAGCGCTTTTATTAAGTATCCGCGACCTTATAGCAATTTCGCGCTGCTTTCGTGTAAGCAGGCTTTGCCGCGAACAGCTCAACCAAGCCAATTCAGGGGAGCTTTTAAAGCATATGGCTGGGCAGCTTTCAAGCCGCCGCAGCCTTGAGGAAGAAATAGACCGCTGCCTTATTGATGAAGATGTGGTTTCAGACGCTGCCTCACCTGAATTATTCAGCATAAGAAAACAAATACGTGCAGCAAATGAGCGCATCCGCGAAAAACTTAATGCAATGGTTAAAAGCCCTGCGTATGTGAAATACCTTCAGGAGCCTATTATTACTATTCGCAATGGGCGGTATGTTGTGCCTGTAAAACAGGAGTTCAGGCTAAATGTGCCCGGCTTAATTCACGACCAATCCGGCAGCGGCGCAACTTTGTTTATAGAACCAATGCCTGTGGTTGAGCTTGGCAATGATTTACGGCGGCTTAACAGCCTTGAAGAAGAAGAAATCGAGCGCGTGCTTACAGCGCTTACTGCGCTTGTTGAGCCTTATGCAGATGAACTGTACGACAGCATTGGGATTTTAGCAGAGCTTGATTTAATTTTTGCAAAGGCAAAGCTTGGGCGGCAAATGGGAGCAGTATGCCCGAAACTTGAAGAAGAAGCAGAGATAAAAATTATTGCAGGCAGGCATCCTTTAATTGCTGCTGAAGCAGTTGTGCCTGTTGATGTTTGGTTAGGCGGCGGGTTTTCAACTCTAATAATTACAGGCCCAAATACGGGCGGGAAAACAGTTACACTCAAGACAATCGGTCTGTTTTCGCTCATGGCGCAAGCAGGTCTTTTTGTGCCTGCAGCTGAGGGTACTGCGCTTAGAGCTGTTAAGCATATTTTTGCGGACATAGGGGACGAGCAGTCGATTGAACAGAATTTATCCACCTTTTCTGCACATATGCATACTTTGGTGAACATACTTGAAAAAGCGGATAAAAACTCGCTCGTGCTGCTCGATGAGCTTGGTGCTGGCACAGACCCTGCTGAAGGGGCGGCTCTTGCAATGAGCATTCTCGACACCCTCCACGATAGAGGCTGTTTAACAGCTGCAACAACTCATTATAGTGAAATTAAGGCATTTGCGCTCTCGCACGAGGGGATGGAAAACGCCTCAATGGAATTTGACGTTGACAGGCTTTGCCCTACGTTTAGATTGTTTATCGGCATACCCGGAAAATCAAATGCATTTGAAATTGCCTCGCGGCTTGGGCTTTCAAAAGAAATAATCGAAAAAGCGCGCAGCTACTTAACAAAAGAAGAAGTTCAGTTTGAGGATGTGCTTGGGCGCGCAAAGGCTGAGCAGCGCCTGGCAGAGCAGGAAAAGTTAAGCGCACAGGCGCTTCGAAAAGAATATGAACAGATGACGTCTTATCTCGAAAAGGAAAAGAACAAGTTCGAAAACGAAAAAGCGTCGCTAAGACAAAAGGCGCGCGAAGAAGCGCGGGTTATTGTGCGTGAAGCACGCGACGAAATGGAGCGTGCTGTTTCTGAACTTCGAGCCTGCAAAGAAATCAGCATGCGCGAAGCTGAACGCGCCATACAAAAGGCGCGCGATACTGTTCGTGAAGAAGAAGCGAAGCTTTTGGATACGCCCCCAAAAAAGGCATACGCAGGCGGCGAGCTATCGCACGTCCTGCCCGGGGAACGGGTTCATATTCTGAGTTTAGGGCAAAACGCAACTGTGCTTGCAGAAGCGGATTTTAGGGGAGATGTCCAGGTTCAAACAGGCATAATTAAGCTTACAGTAAAGCTTAAAGAACTCAGGCGTGCAAGCGAGGAAGAGGGCTCAGCAAAGAAACGGGTTTCCTTTAAAAGCACCCCGCACGCTGCAGTAGGTCTTTCGCTTGATTTGCGCGGCAGGCTTCTTGATGAAGCGCTTTTGGAGCTTGACCGATATCTTGATGATGCTGCGCTTGTCGGCTTGAGCCAGGTGCAGCTTATTCATGGCAAGGGCACTGGCGCGCTTAGAAGGGGCATTCACGAGCATCTAAGGCACGATAAAAGGGTGAAGCAATTCAGGCTTGGCAATTATGGTGAGGGCGATGCGGGCGTTACTGTTGTAACGCTGAGGGAATAAGTATGTTAACATCCAAAGTTAATAGAATGTTTGAATATTTCTTTCTCCGCTTAAACCGGTTTATGGTATGATACTCATAAGCGCGTGTTTGTGCGGGCTTTGCTGCAGATACGATGGCAGCAGCGCAGCCGATGCTGAGTTGATGCGGCTTGCAGAAATGGGCAAGGCTGTGCCTGTTTGTCCGGAACTGCTTGGCGGGCTTTCGGTACCGCGTCTTAAGGCCGAAATTCAAGGCGGCTCGGGTGATGAGGTGCTCCTTTGCAAAGCACGCGTATGCGATTGTGCAGGCGCGGATGTTACAGGCGCATTTATAAATGGCGCATACAAAACCTTGCAGCTTGCGCTCTCAATAAATGCCAAGCATGCTATCCTAAAAGCAAACAGCCCTTCCTGCGGGTGCACAACTATATACGATGGTACATTTAGCGGCAAAAAAAAGCAGGGCGACGGCGTTACAGCTGCGCTGTTAAAGCAAAACGGCATACGCGTTGAACCGCGGTAAACCCTTAACTTATAAACTTAGAGGGAGTAAGCGTATGGAAATTAACAACAGCATCCTTGTTATTGATGATGATAAAAACATTCTCGAAATCATTAGCCTGTATTTAAGCAAAGAAGGGTTCACTGTATATACGGGCGAGCGGGGCGACACTGCGCTTGAGCTTTTTAAAAAAATAAAGCCTGCGCTTGTAGTGCTTGATGTTATGCTGCCAGGCATGGATGGCTTCGCCGTGCTTAACCAGCTTCGAGCTGAGAGTGAAGTGCCTATAATTATGCTTACAGCAAGAGGGGGAACGCCTGAGCGCGTACAGGGGCTGGAGCTTGGCGCTGATGACTATATGCCCAAACCGTTTGATGCAAAAGAGCTTCTTGCCCGCATAAAAGCTGTTTTGCGGCGTTTGCCGAGTGTTGAAGCTGAACGAAAACTTGCCTTTGACGGGCTTACTGTATCACTTGAAAACTATGCTGTTACACTCGATGGTAAACCGGTTGAAATGCCGCCAAAGGAAATCGAGCTTTTATACTTTCTTGCTGCGCATGAGGGCAAGGTCTTTACGCGTGAGCAGCTTCTTGAACAAGTATGGGGCTTTGACTTTTTTGGCGACAGCCGCACGGTTGATGTGCATGTGAAGCGGATACGCGAAAAACTCGGAGAACGTACAGCGTGGCAGATTAAAACCGTATGGGGTGTAGGCTATAAGTTTGAAGTATCTCAGGAAGCCTAAACAGCCTGGCTATGAAAAACGATATTTTCAAAACACTTTTCTCACGTATGCTTTTTACATACTTAAGCGTAATTTTATGCCTATTACTGCTTATGGGAATAACTGTCTCAAGCATGTTTAGAAATCAATATATGCAGGAAGAAGAGCAGTTTCTAAGGCGTGAAACCGAAAAAATCAACGCAATCTTAATTGAAAAATATATCTACGAAGAAAAACGCTTTGTTGCAAATGAGGAACTGCTTACTATAGCGCGAAGGCAGGATGCGCTTATTCAAATCATTGATACGCAGGGGAATATACGCGCGTTTTACAGTGATGTTGCGCCTTTATCAAAATGGAGCCCTATAGTTGAATCCTCAATGCGTAATGAAGGCGCAAAAGCATTTGTAAGCCTTCCTGGCCTTGATATTTACCCGGAAGAAGGCGCGATAGTGCACAAGCGGCGCTTTTTCGATGCGCTTGGGTCGCGCAAAGGCGCAGTCAAGCCGCTTAATGAACAGGGGCTGCTTTTTTATAACCTGTTTTCTGTAATTGTGGATATGCCTACTCTTACGCTTGCACGAACAGTAATAAACAACGAAAGAGCGGATGGCGTCATTCTTATGCATACAGACCTAAGCTCTGTAAATGCGTCCATTAGGCAGGTTTACCTTGATATTCTGCTTACAGGGCTTGTTGCTGTTGCAGCGGCAGTTCTTGTTGTATATTATCTAACTACACGCATAACAAAACCGATTACTGATATGAACACAACTGTAAAGCGTTACTCAAAGGGCGACTTTGACCTTAGACTAAAAGCGCACGGTGAAGACGAGGTTGCCCAACTCGCGAGAAGCTTTAATACAATGGCAGGAGAGCTAAGCGATTTAGAAAGGCTGCGCCGCAGCTTTGTTGCAAATGTCAGCCATGAACTTCGCTCTCCGCTTACCTCAATAAGTGGTTTTCTTGAGGCAATGCAAGATGGTACAATACCTAAAGAAAGGCATGTAGAATATCTTGCACTTGTTGTTACTGAAACGCACCGCATGACTGAGATGGTAAATGATTTGCTCAGCCTTGCGCGCATGGAAAGCGGCCAGGTTCCGCTAAAGCTGCAGCAGTTTGACCTTAATGAGCTTGCCCTGCGCACGCTAGTAACTTTTGAGGCAAGAATAAACCAAAAGAAACTCCAAGTCGAGCTGAAGCTTTTAAAACCCAGGTGCAGTGTTGAAGGGGACAGGGAGCAGCTTGCACAAGTACTTCGCAACCTTATTGACAACGCAATAAAGTTTTCAAAAGAGGGCGGAAGGCTTATTATAGAGACAGCACTGCAAAGCAAGGGTAAAGCAGCGCTAAGCGTGCATGATTTTGGTTTCGGCATACCGCAGGATGACCTGCCCCATGTCTTTGAGCGGTTCTACAAGGCAGAAAAGGCGCATACGCCGACCTCGCAAAGCGGAACAGGGCTGGGGCTTTCAATTGCGCGTTTTATCATAGACTTGCACGGACAGAATATTTGGGTTGAGAGTGGCCCTGAAAAAGGAACGAAGTTTACCTTCACTCTGCCGCATGTGCAAGAAATATGGCGCAGGCCAGGCGCAAAAACAGAAGGCGTTTAAGGCGTTAGGAGGATACCCGTAATGGATTATGAAAAATACTACGAAAATATCGAAGAAGACAAAAAGCCTGAGCGCAAGCGCGGCCATGTTGTGCTGGCAATTGCGCTTACTGCAGTTGTGTTTCTTATTGCAGGCGTTCTTCTTGCAGGGCTGATTCAGTCAATCCAGCAGCCATGGCAGCCGCCCTTGACTGAAGGCCCAATGATAACTCAGCGGCCTAAGCCCGAAACGTCTGCACCGCCAGAGCCCACTCCGCTGCCAACACAGCGGCCTATGGCGAATTTAGATGGCATTGCGCCTGTTCTTCCCAGGGAAGGCAACCCAATACCCGACATTGTTGATGCAGTTGCTCCAAGCGTAGTAGGGGTGCTTAATTACGCAAGTTATTCAGAATCTGGCGGCATTGAACAGGGCATGGGCAGCGGCTTTATTATTTCGAGCGATGGCTACATACTTACAAACGCGCATGTTGTTGAAGAAGCAGGCGCATTAGCAGTTACGCTTTTAGACGGAACAGAACTCGAAGCTGAGCTTATAGGAGTAGACAGAATTTCCGATGTTGCTGTGCTTCGAATTGACAGCGCAAATCTTAGGCCGCTGAAACTTGGCGATTCCGCAAACAGCAGGGTAGGCGATTATGTTGTTGCTGTAGGCAACCCGTTAGGGCGCGGTCTTGAGGGGACAGTCACAATGGGCATAATCAGCGCCAGGTCGCGCACAATCACAATTGATGACCATTCAAACACATATATTCAGACTGACGCAGCAATAAATGTAGGCAACAGCGGCGGGCCGCTTCTCAATATGTATGGAGAGGTTATCGGAATAAATACAGCTAAAACAATCAATGCCGGCTTTGATGCCTACGGTGCAGTAATAAGCGCGGAGGGCTTGGGCTTTGCGCTGCCAATAAACGATGTGCGCCTTATAATTGAGCACCTTATAACAAAAGGTTTTGTGGAGCGCGCAGCCTTAGGCGTTCAGGTAGCTCCTGTTACAAAGGCAGAGCTTGACAATTTAGGCCTTAAAAACGGTCTCATTATTGTAAGCGTTGTGCGCAAAGGGCCTGCTGATATTGCAGGGCTCTTGCCTGGAGATATAATAATCGCATGCGATTCAATACGCATTCTTGAGCAGAAAGAGCTTGTTGAATATGTCAGCTCCCAGCCTATAGGTGCAAGCATTACATTAACTGTTCGGCGTGAAGAAGAAACGCTTGATATAGTAGTTGAACTTGTAAATATGGAGAGCCTCGACTATAAGGACAGTGAATCAATGGAATAACTAAACTAAAGATAAGGGTAGGGGGATAAAATGAATCAAAACGCATATTTTGTTCAACAGATTAAAGATTCAATGATGCCGTCAACAGGGTGTACAGAACCTGTTGCTATTGCCTTGAACACTGCAACTGCCCGTAAGCATGCTTCGGGCAGTTTTGTCAGGCTGACGCTTACGCTTGACCCATATCTTTATAAAAATGCCATGGGCGTGGGCATCCCGGGGAGCGATGAGCGCGGCGTTGCGCTATGCGCAGCTCTTGGCGTAACAGCAGGCAACGCAGATGCGAAAATGAATGTGCTTGGCGAGGTATCCGAAGAAGCGCTTCTTAAGGCTAAGGAGCTTCAGGCAGATGTTAAAGTGGAGGTGCTCCAAAGCGGCTCAACACTATTTATTCAAACAGAGCTTTATACGGATATAGATGCCATTAGGGTTATTACTTTAGGTGAACATACTAATATAGTCGATATTTCTCATGCTCCTTTTCCGCAGTTTGAGTATAAGGACGAACCCTTAGGCGAAGCGGAGATTCAGCAGTACAGCCTTAAGGATTTTATAGACTTTGCTGATACAGTTGCTGTTGAAGAGCTGGTTTTCTTGGAAGAGGGTCTAAAAATGAACCGCACAATCGCAGCAGAAGGCAAAAATTTCGGGCTGGGCGCACAGCTTGAAAGCCTGCTTGAACAAGGTCTGCTTGCAGACTCGCCTGCAACTGCTGCAAAACGCGTGACAGCAGCAGGTTCGTTTGCCCGCATGAGCGGAGTTTCGCTGCCTGTAATGACTGCTACAGGAAGCGGCAACCAGGGTATCACCCTGTTTTTAACTATTGACGCAGTCGCCCAAAAGCTTAACATCGCGCATGAAAGAGAACTGCGCGCAATTGCTCTTGCAGCGCTTGTTAATATTTTCGGCAAATCATATATAGGCGCCTTATCTGCGATATGTGCCTGCGGGGTTGCGTCAGGGCTTGGAGCTTCAATCGGAATCTGCTATCTGCTTGGAGGCGGAGAAAAACAAATGCTTGGCGCAGCGCGAAATATTCTTGGGGCAATCTCAGGAATGGTTTGCGACGGAGCAAAAGAGGGCTGTGCGCATAAGGTAGAGCTTTCCGCAGGCCTTGCTGTTGATGCTGCAATGCTTGCAATGGCAGGGCGCGATGTTTCAGAGCAGGATGGAATTTTAGCAGAAGACCTTGGCGGACTCTTCAGCAACCTTGGCTACCTCGTTAATACAGGCATGGCTAAAACAAACGAAGCAATAGTTGAAATAATGACGCGAAAATAGGCGTTCAAACGCTATGCCTTACCGCTGATGCAACGGTTTTTAAAAGCATAATACCCTTTAATGTGATTAGTACACAATTTATGCAACTTCATACGCCCACAGAAATAATATAGAGTATAACATCTGTTGGGAGGTGAGAGTTGTGATAGGTAGGTGTCGTTACCGCAGCCCATATTCATGCGGCAATACGCGGTCTGACTTCAAACCTAACTGCGGACCTAACAGGCGCCGCTGCCAAATCCTGCCTGGGATTTGGATAAGGTTTTAATGTATAGATACAAACGCCATCCCGCCAATGGCGCTTACATTTGGGTACTATAAAAAACAAGTCGATTAAGGCGTGCCCGAGGGCACGCCTTAATCGACTTGTTAAATAGCATATAGCTAAGCAAAGATACACAAACAGCAGAACCTCCTTTAGATAAGCAACAAAGCCGACACAAGAAGGGGCTTTCTGCCTATTTTGTGGTATGATATAACTTATTAACGCATAGGAGGCAGCAAATGGAGCTAAGCCACCTTAACGAGCGTGGGGAAGTGCGAATGGTTTATGTTGGCGACAAACAGCCGACAAAACGTGAAGCAGTTGCACAAGCGCTTGTTTTAATGAAACCGGAAACCTTTGCTTTGTTAAAAGAGGGCGCTCTAAAAAAAGGGGATGCTGTTGCAGCTGCGCGGATTGCGGGCATTATGGCTGCAAAGCGCACGCATGAGCTTTTGCCATTGTGCCATCCGCTGCCTTTGGATGGAGCTGAGGTTGAGCTTGAATTCCTTGAGCCCGATAAACTCCGAATTACAGCCTCAGTTACTACATTGCACAGAACAGGCGTTGAAATGGAGGCGCTTACAGCAGCATCTGTTGCAGCGCTTACAATATATGATATGTGTAAAGCAGTTGACCGCGGAATGGAAATTTCAAATATACGGCTCAAGAAAAAAAACGGAGGCAAGTCAGGTCTTTTTGAAGCAGAATAAATTATAAAAAGCAGATAAATTGCAGCACTCTGTAGGATACTGCAGCCAAACTTCGGGTAGAGTATACCTGGAGGTGCGGCTATGGAATCTTTATGGAGAAAAACTTCGCAACATACTAACCGTGAGCCGTTGGAAAAAGACATAAGCGCTGATACATTAATAATCGGCGGCGGGCTCGCGGGTATTCTTACTGCCTTCTTTTTAAAAGAGAGGGGCATACATGCAATAGTGCTTGAAGCAAATGAAATCGGGAGCGGGCAAACAGAAAACACAACTGCAAAAATAACATCGCAGCATAACCATATTTATGAAAAGCTTATTTCCTCAATCGGCAAGGAAGCAGCTAAAAAATATGCTAAGGCAAATCAGGAAGCTATTTTTGAGTTTTCGCGGATTATAAATGAGCGTTGCATAGACTGCGACTTTGAGATGCGGCCTGCATTCATTTATTCAACACAGAAGCTTGAACCGCTAGAGCGCGAGGCAGAGGCAGCAGCGAGCCTTGGACTCCCCGCAACGCTCATAAAGCAAACAGCTCTTCCTTTCGATGTGCTTGGTGCTGTGCGTTTTGACGAGCAGGCGCAGTTCCACCCGCTTAAATTTCTCTACGCGTTAGCACAGGATCTTGAAATATATGAGCATACCAAGGTTGATAAAATCGATAAGGAAAGCATTTATGCAGGGCGCTTTAAAATTAATGCAAAGCATGTAGTCTTTGCCTGTCATTATCCCTTCTTAAATGCGCCTGGTTACTATTTTTTGCGGATGCATCAAGAGCGTTCGTATTTAATAGCGCTTGAAAATGCTGCTAAGCTTGATGGAATGTATATAGGCCTGGATGAAGAAGGCTATACCATGCGAAACTATAACGACCTTCTGATTTTTGGCGGCGGCAATCACCGCACTGGCGAAAACTCTGCAGGAGGCAAATATGATGAGCTTCGTTTAGCCGCATTTAGCTTATTCCCCGGATGCCGCGAAATCGCTCGCTGGTCTGCGCAGGATTGCATGCCGCATGATAATGTGCCATATATAGGGCAGTTTAGCACTGATACGCCTGGATGGTATGTTGCGACAGGGTTTAAAAAATGGGGAATGAGTACGTCTATGGTTTGTGCAAGGCTGATAAGCGATGCTATTTGCGGTATAGAGAACCCATACGCAGAAGTGTTTTCGCCTGCAAGATATAAGCCTATTGCTTCAGTGCCGGAGTTGTTAAAAGATGCTGCGCAGGCAGTAAAGGGGCTTCTGCGTGAAAACCTCACTCTGCCATCAAAAACTATTGAGGATCTTCCGCGCGGTCATGGCGGCATTGTAGAAGTTGATGGCGAAAAAGTCGGCGTGTATAAGGATGAAGACTCTAAAGTCTATTTAGTTGATACACGCTGCCCTCACCTTGGCTGCCAGCTTTCATGGAACCCTGATGAAAAAAGCTGGGATTGCCCTTGCCATGGCTCAAGGTTTGATTATACAGGCAAGCATCTTGACAATCCTGCGCAAAGCAACATAATGCTCAAATAACCATGCCTGCAATCTCTGTTTTTAACATAGGCTTATATTGAACAATTTTAATAAAAGATGCCCTGCTCCATACCAAAATAAATTGGTGCGGAGCAGGGCATAAACGCATGCAGTGCCTATGCAGCAAGTTTGGGGCGCTGCTGCTAAAGAAGGTATCAGCATAGCTCTGCTTCATTAAACCCAAAAAGCCTAATAGAGCTTGTTAGTGTAAAATAGTTCTGGGTAAAATGGTATGTCAACACTTTTTTGTACATATTTTAGTCGAACCATTGACTCCAAGCTTGCTCAAAATCGAATCAGGGAATATGGCTATTCCTCTGCTGCATTCTCGCTATGGGTAATATCATATCCGCCCCCCATGCCAAGGGGTAAATATCACGCTTCGCGCCCCTTGGCATAGGGCTAACGGATATGATTCTCCTAAACTGCGAGAAACGCAGTCGGGGAATAGCTTATCCGCCAAATTCTGCGGGCGTTCTATAACCCAAGCTGCCATGAATACGCACGTTATTATACCAATTCACATAATCAAACCAATATAATTCAAGCTCATCGAAGCTAACGAACTCGCGTTCAAAGGCAAACTCTGTCTTTATCACACGGAACATCGCTTCCGCTACTGCATTGTCTGCAGGGGTGCCTTTTGCTGATAAGCTGCGATCAATTTTGAACGTTCCTAAAATTTGTTCAATCACAGCATTTTTGAATTCGCTGCCGCGGTCGGTGTGGAAAACCTTGATTTTGCGCAGATCGCTTTG
>JAKJBL010000033.1 GCA_022707005.1 Bacillota bacterium
GTTTTGATTCTTATAATCTTAGGCGCGTTTGTCACGCTGCTCGCTTTGCTCACGCTGCTGCCTTCTGGCAAAACTCCAACCCCGGGTGCGCCGCAAATACTTCCGGGCACACCTGAACCTACACCACAAACAGACTTTCAGCAAGAGATGCCTTCGCCAACCCCTGCCCCAACTCTCTTGCCTTCGGCTGCACCAACACTTAAGTCTTCGGCTTCTCCTACCCCGAAGCCGACAGCAGCTCCAACAGCAAAACCTGCCCCCACACCCGCGCCTACTGCAAAGCCAACGCCTAAACCTACGCGCAAACCAACACCTGTGCCAACAATCACACCTGCTCCAACTGAGCAGCCCTCACCTGAGCCAGAGCCCACGCCTGAACCTGCACAAATCGGTCAGCAGCCTGAAGAAGCTTAACATTTTACATATTATATATTATAATAATATATAGGAGGTGTTTGACTTGACTCCAACGGCTATAGGTGTCTTTGACAGCGGCTTTGGCGGTGTTTCCGTTTTGCGGTATGCCCAAAAGCAGCTCCCTAAAGAAAGCTTTATTTATTATGGCGATAACTTAAATGCGCCCTATGGATGTAGGAGCGAGGATGAAATCCGCTCCCTTACTCTAACAGCTTGCAGAAGTCTCTATAAGAGGGGGCTTAAAGCGCTGCTTGTCGCCTGCAATACTGCTACTGCAGCCTCAATCAACCTGTTAAAAGAGGAGTTCCCAATCCCTGTCATAGGCACTGAGCCTGACATTTTAAATGCAGAAGCAGACCTTGCTGACGGCATGATACTTATGATGTCAACAGAAGCTACTACGCGCCTTCCCCGCTACCTTAAACTTCGAGAAAAGCTTATAGACCCGGCCAGGGTAGTCGATATCCCCTGCCCTGTGGGCTTTGTATTGAAAATAGAGAGCGGAGTTTTCGCAAAAGGCAGCTATGATGAGCTTCTTGAACAGGTACTCGGAGGCTTTAAAGAAAAACTCATTAGCGGAATTGTGTTAGGGTGCACGCATTATCCGCTCATTCAAACGCACATTAGCGAATATGCTGTAAAACACTTTAAAACAGCGCCTAAATTTTATGACGGCGGAAAGACTGCAGTCAGGAACTTGCAAATGCTGCTTGCACAAAACAATTTGCTTAACTCTACGGGAAACGGCAGCGTTGAATTTATGACAAGCGGAAATATGGAAGTTTATCAGCCTTTGTTCAGGATGCTTCTTGCAAGCCCTGAATTCGACTGAGCCTAAAAAAGCTAAAGCGCCTAAATACAGCGAAGTAACACGCTAAATCTCCAAGCGGCAGAAAAGGCTTGAAAATACTCTGTAAAGTATGTATTATAATAGCATAAATGCGTGTATTTGATTTTTCTGTTACACGCATTAATAATAAGGAGGGTGAACTGATGAAAAAAACAATCTCCATTTCACTGGCAATAATGCTTGTATTAGCTATGGCAGCCTGCGCTGCGCCTGCTGCGCCTGCGCCTGCACCGGAACCGCCAGCTCAGCCGGCTCCAGCAGAGCCTGCGCCTGCTCCCGAGCCCGCGCCGGAGCCGGAGCCAGTACTTGAAGGCAACTATGACCTTATCTTAGCAACAGGCGGCACAGGCGGCACCTACTATCCTCTTGGCGGAGCAATGGCTCAGGTGTTCATGAACCACCTCGAAAATGTAAACGTAACCGCCCAGAGCACAGGCGCTTCAGCTGAGAACGCACGGCTTTTAAACAGCAAAGAAGCAGAACTTGCCATACTGCAAAACGACGTGCTTGACTATGCCTTCAATGGCACTGAAACAATGGCTGAAGGCGGCGCGCTTAAGAACATCGCGACAATCGCAACTCTCTACCCAGAAGTAATTCACGTTGTTGTATCTGTTGAGAGCGGAATAAACAGCATTGAAGAAATGAAAGGCAAGCGCATTTCAGTTGGCGCTGCAGGCTCAGGCACAGAGGCGAATGCACGCCAGATTCTTGCTGCACACGGGCTCACATACGACGATATAGACGAGAGCTTCCTTTCCTTTGCAGAATCCGCAACAGGCATTCAAAACAAATCGCTTGACGGCACATTTATTACAGGCGGCGTGCCAAACCCGTCAGTGCTTGAGCTTTCAAGCATGGTCGATGTAAAACTGCTTACATTTGCAGCTGATAAAATTGCGGCTTTGACCTCGCAATACCCCTTCTATGCAACATTTACAGTTCCAGAGGACGCTTACGAGTCAGTAAACGGCGGCGATACAGTTGCAGTGCTTGCAACGCTTGCATGCAGCGCAGACCTCGACGAAAACCTCGTATACTTCCTCACAAAAACACTCTTTGAAAACCAGCCCGAACTAGCGCTTGGCCATAAAAAGGGAGAAGAGCTCGATATTGCAAAGGCAGTAAAAGGCGTTTCCGTTCCCTTCCATGCAGGCGCCGAAAGGTACTTCAAAGAAGCTGGAGTCATGTAGACTCCACAGTCTTAACACTTGAAAGCGCAGCTAAAAGAAACTGACACAGTACAGGGGAGCAAGCGCAAAAAGCTTGTTCCCCTGCTTGTGGGGATTTTACTGCTGTGCGTGCTCATGTTGCTGCCTCTGTTTCCTGCGCTTACAATAACAAAAGCAGGTACAATGCACATTGCGCTTAGTTTATATAAGGGTGAACGCTTCTCTATACGTTATATTCACTCCGTAAACCGCTCCCCTGTTATCGACACCTTGGAATGGGCAGGCGGCAGCACGCTAATTGTGCGCGAGTCTCTTTTTCAGACTTATGGAGCAGGCATACCCATTGATGCAGATTTAGCAGGCACAAAAACAAATATTACACAAGACGGCATTGTTCAAAGCGGAATAAATACTAAGCACAGCAGCATCTCATTAATTACGGGCACAACCTCCGACCATCAGCTATTATACAGAGATAAGGCGATACGGCTCAAAACCCTTGTTGGGGAACAAACCTCAATAAAACTTTCAATAAGCCGAGTCTCATTGCTATCACTTATTCATTTTAAAGCTCCGTCTTATAGCTTGGTGCAAGAGGAAGTATAATATCGCAAGTAGGGAGGAATAATATGTCCCTTTTCAAGAAAAAAGCACCTGTTATTCAGGAAGAACCGGTAATCGACACAACCGGGCTTTCTGAAGAAGAAATTGCAAAGCTCAATGCGGAAGCTGTACTTGCAAAATATGATAAAGAATCGTCTTTTCGAAACAGGCTTCCTAAAAATCTCGAGCTCATTGTAACCTTGGTACTTATTGCGTTTTCCCTTTTTCAGCTTTGGACCAGTATGGTGCCTATTCCAGCACAGCTTCTGCGCTCATATCATGTTGCGTTCGTACTCGCTTTAGTCTTTTTGCTTTATCCGGCCAAACAGGGTATGCGTAAAGATATAATCCCATGGTATGACTGGCTGCTTGCATTTGCAGCGCTTGCAGCAGTGCTGTATATACCTGCAAACTTCAAATACCTTGTCTCCATTCAGGGCATATACAACCTACGCGAAACAATAATCGGCATTGCAGGGATGCTGCTTTTAATGGAAGCATGCAGAAGAGTGGTTGGTCTGCCAATTTTAATAATTGTTTCCATCTTCCTTCTTTATACGCTTTACGGCCACGTTATACCCCTAAACAACATACTCCACCACAGGCAAATAAGCCTTGGCCGCGCTATAAACCACATGTTCTTTACAACTGAAGGCATATTTGGCACGCCTATAGGCGTTAGCGCAACGTTTATTTTCCTATTCATACTTTTTGGCGCATTCCTCGAAAAAACCGGCGTAGGCAGGATGTTCATAGACCTTGCTAACGCAGTTGCAGGCAAACGTATCGGCGGACCTGCAAAGGTCGCTGTTATTTCAAGTGCGCTCCAGGGCACAGTCTCAGGAAGCTCAGTTGCAAACACTGTTGGCACAGGTTCATTCACAATCCCTGCAATGAAGCGGCTTGGCTACAAGCCCGAATTTGCAGGCGCTGTTGAAGCAGCTGCCTCAACAGGCGGGCAGATTATGCCGCCGATTATGGGCGCAGCCGCATTCTTAATGGCAGAAATCACGGGCAATACTTATGGCCGTATCGTGTTATCTGCCGTTATTCCGGCAATTCTGTATTTTTCAGGTATTTTCATGAGCGTCCACCACGAGGCGCGTAAACTAGGCCTTGTTGGGATGGACGCATCAGAAGTTCCTGTGCTTAAAACAATCATAAAAGAGCGCGGCCACCTGCTTATACCGCTTGCGTTTATGATTTACCTCTTAAGCAGCAGGCTTACGCCTACTTATGCTGCGCTTGGCGCAATACTCACTTCGCTTATTGCCCATTCAATCGGTTACTGGTCGCTTCTGCCGGTCGCGTTCATGATTGTTGGCCTTAATATCAGCTTGCCAATTAGCTATTGCGCACTTGGCGCAATCGGCATTTGGCTCGTAGTTTGCGCTATACGCAGAAATCTTGGGTTTGAACTTCGTGAAATCCCAGAGGCGCTAAGCAGCGGGGCGCGAAGCGTAATAGCTGTGGCAGTCGCCTGTGCTATGGCAGGCATGATTGTTGGAACTGTTACAATGACAGGCTTAGGCCTTAAGTTTGCAAACGCGCTTGCAATGCTTGCAGGGGACAATATTTTCCTCATGATGTTCTTTACAATGATTGCCTCAATTCTGCTTGGCATGGGTGTGCCCACGACCGCAAACTACTTAATAACATCTACAATTTGCTCAAGGGCAATTATTGAACTTCTTATGGTGCGAAACGGGGTCTCAACACCTACAATGGCAATTATTATAAGCGCGCACATGTTCGTGTTCTACTTCGGTATAATTGCAGATATAACGCCGCCTGTTGCCTTGGCTGCTATGGCAGGCTCAGCCATAGCAAAGGGTGACCCGTTTAAAACGGGGGTTACTGCAACGCGGCTTGCAATAGGAGCATTTATAGTGCCGTATATCTTCGTGCTAAACCCGGCAATGCTGCTTATAGATGTTGATATACCCGAAGTGCTGCTAAATGTAACTACTGCGCTTCTTGGGATGTATTCTGTCTCAGGCGGTTTGGCAGGCTTCCTGCAGGACGATAACTACTGGTACGAAAGCCTGCTTCTTACAGGCGGCGGCTTGTGTATGATAATCCCTGGCTGGAAGTCTGACTTAGTCGGCTTGGTAATACTTGTTGGAATTATCGTGCTCCAGAAGCTGCGCTCTAAAAAGCACGGCAGACGCAAACCTGAACTGGCAAACAAGTAAATACGAGTTAGATCGCGTATAGGCTGCTGACAAAGTATCAGCGGCCTTTTTTTGTATGTGAAATTATGGTATAGTAAAAATCAATGGTGCATATCATGTTTGAAGGCCGAAAATGCAGTTAAGGCGCAGTTAGGCTTGCCATTATCAACAATTCGACATCTAAAGAGCATCTTAAAAAGAAAGCAAACAAAGCACAATACCAACACTAACGAGGAGGGTACAAGCATGAAACTCATTGATATCACAAGAACCGTACAAGAAGCGCCCATTTATCCGGGGGCGGCCCCCACTGCCATTGACCGCGTATCCGACATGAACAAGGGTGCTGTATACAATTTCAGCCTGATTAACACCAACAGCCACGCAGGCACACATGCAGACGCATACTGCCATTTCCTCAAGGGAAGCAAAGTTGGAATGGACGAAATGCCGCTTGCCTTATACTATGGCCCATGCAAGGTAGTAAGCGTCCCCGCTGACACCCTCATCACAAAAGATATTCTCTTAGGAAAAATAGAAAGTGCGGAGCGCCTTGTTATCCATGGCGGCGGTCAAAGCTACCTGTCAAAATGTGGCGCAGACTATATTGCAGCCTGCGGCATAAAAACAGTTGTAACCGATGCGTGGAGCGTTGCGCCTCTTGATAACGAGGCACAAATACATGAAATTCTATTGAGTGCGGGCATAGCTGTTGTAGAAAACGTAATACTCGATGGAGTAGCCGATGGCGATTATACGCTTTGCGCCTTCCCAACAAAATTCGGCGGTTGTGATGGTGCTCCTGTACGCGCAGTGTTGATTAAAGAATAATAATAGCATAAAGACAAGCATCTGATAATACACAAAACAGAAGAAACATGCACCCCTGCCTTTTGCATGTACTTCGCTATTGCAGTATGCAATTTCCCCAGCCTTTTGCTTCTATTTAAGCAACGGCTAATTCTCTTTTTAAAATGGAGCCTTTGCAAGCAAGCAGAATTAAGCCAAACCCTATTAAGTTAAAGGCAAGAGTCAACGCATAAGCTTCTCCCATGTTAAGGCATTAACTTTTCCTGTTGGCTCAAGGGCGAATGCAGCCTGAAAGCGCCGCACGTCAAGAGCTGTAGCAGAGCAGAAACACCCTGTAATTCCTGCTGAGAGCATTTCATGTCTTAAGAGCGCGTCTTGGAGCACAAACACATGCACGCCGCGGTCTCCAAGTTTCAGCTGGGGATACCCACCTTTTATTGAGGCTGGCTCAGCAATCAGCTTTTCAACATGCAGCCACCCGGGCGTAAGGCCAAGCGGTTCCACGCGCTCAAAGCCGCAACAGTTAAGCGCAAGTTCCGCCAGATGCAGCTGCTCTTTTAAGCTGAGCCTATAGCCTAAATCAAACGCAAGCCCCGCATAGTGAGCGGATTGGCCTGTATGCACAGCCTCACCTATGCGCCTAAACGCATAACGCACAATTTTAGTATCCGAAAGCGCAAGCAATAAATCAAGCGACTTAATTGCGCGCATATCTGTCCACATTAAATTTGAGGTGCTGCGAGAGCGAAAGGAATCAATGCTTAATAAACTATGCTTTGCATATGGCAATGGGCTGCCGGGCAGCATTTCGCGCACAATCCATTCTTTTGAGTCAGGCTCAAATATATACAGCACCCAAACCTCCGCACTTACCAAGCACTTCTGTTTCAAAGTATGACAGCAGTAGAGTGTAAGTGAAGGAATGCAACTTCGGTAAATCCCGCCTATACATATACCCAACCTTGCGCTGAGAACTCAGTGGCTGTATAATACTGATATGTTTTTTGCTCAAAATCACTTAAAAACAATTGTTCAGCAAGTTTTAGCTAGCTGTTGCGCCTGCAAATTAAAGCTATGCGACAGAAGGCATTTTTAAATCGCGGTATCACTTACTAAAATCATTATGCGCCTAAGCATGTTTACCTAAAAAAGACTCAAAGGAGATTGACGCATGATTGACTATTCAAATTCTATTGGAGTGCAGGTGCCGAGCGTGCTGCTGCCAAGAGAGGGGACTGACTATTCTAAATGGGCTGTTGTAGCCTGCGACCAATATACATCGCAGCCAGAATATTGGGAAAACGCAAAAGCTTTTATTGACGGCGCTCCTTCTTCCTTAAATTTAATTCTGCCCGAAGCATATCTTGCAAAACCGGGCGAAGCACAAATGATTGCATCTATTAAGCGCACAATGGCAGAATACCTGGCGCAGAATGTGCTTGAAGAAAAGGAACCAGGCTTTGTTTTAGTAAAAAGGAAAACAGGCGAAAAAGAACGACTCGGGCTCGTTATGGCGCTCGACCTTGAACAGTACGATTATAATAAAGGTTCTTCTACGCTAATTCGCGCATCTGAGGGTACAATTGTCGACCGCATACCGCCAAGGCTGCGCATCCGCGAAGGCGCACCAATTGAACTGCCGCATATATTGGTTTTAATCGATGACCCTAATTGCACAGTTATTGAACCTCTCTTAGAGAACACCAAGAATATGGAGCTGCTTTACGAGTGTGAGCTTATGCTTGGCGGCGGGCATGTATCCGGGCATCTTGTAAAAGACGAGGTTCAAATTGCAAGAGTCCTTCGCGCGCTTAACGCGCTTAAAGACAATGCAGCCTTTGAGGAGAAATACGGCAAAGGCCGCAAGCCGCTCCTATTTGCAATGGGGGATGGGAATCATTCGTTTGCTACAGCCAAAGCATCCTGGGAAGCGATTAAAAAAACCTTGCCAGCCTCAGAGTTAGAAACCCATCCTGCACGTTACGCGCTTGTTGAAGTGGAAAATGTACATGATGAAGGCATTGTATTTGAGCCAATCCACAGAGTCCTCTTTAACGCGAAGCCTGAGGAGGCGCTCGAGATGCTCTTTGAACTATTAAAAGAAGAAAACGGCAGCGCAGATATTTTAAATTTCAAAACTCGCGAGCTGCTTGATCTTGAGTTAGCTAAACCCTCGCAAAAAGCTCAGCTTCTGCCGTTTTTCTACGGCTCGCAGTTAGGAATGTTCCACATTCCTAACCCGGTTTCGCAGCTTTCTGTAGGCACACTCCAAACTGCGCTTGATAGGCTTATTGAGCTTTTACCTGATGCTGAGGTTGACTATATTCACGGTGAAGATGTAGTGCTCGATCTCTCCAGCAGAAAAGATACTTTAGGTTTTCTTTTGCCTGCAATGAAAAAGAGCGAACTGTTTCCAACTATTATTTTCGACGGCGCGCTCCCAAGAAAAACATTTTCTATGGGAGAAGCCAACGAAAAGAGATACTATATCGAATGCAGACGCATACTGCCATAATGGAGGTTTCTTAGGGCATGCAGGTTAAGGTCGCAAAATTTGGCGGCAGCTCGCTCGCTGATGCCGCACAATTTCGCAGAGTTAAGTCAATAATCCAGGCAGATGAAGGACGTCTGTTCGTAGTTCCGTCAGCGCCAGGCAAGCGCACTTACACGGATGAAAAAATTACAGACCTGCTCTTTCAGTGCCACGCTTTAGCTGAAGCAGGAGAGCATTTTGAGCATGTATTTGATATTATTGCGCAGCGCTATATTGACATAGCTCATGAGCTTAACTTAAAGCTCGATATAAGGCGGTATCTTCAAACAATTTGGCATGAGCTTAAGCAAGGCACATCTTCTGACTATGCGGCAAGCCGCGGCGAATTTCTAAACGGGCTTCTGCTTGCAGAATATCTTGGGTTTACTTTTGTTGATGCAGCAGAAGTCGTACGCTTTGAGCAAAACGGAACATTTGACCCTGCTATGACACAGACTCTTATGCAGGAAAAGCTTCTTGGACGCAAGAATATTGTTGTGCCCGGCTATTACGGCGCAATTGAAGACGGCAGCATAAAGGTGTTCCCGCGGGGCGGCGCAGATATAAGCGGCGCGGTTGTTGCACGCGGCGTAAACGCTGACCTTTATGAAAACTGGACTGATGTTTCCGGCTTCTTAATGGCTGACCCGCGAATAGTTAAAGACCCGAAGCCCATTCGCATAATAACCTATACGGAACTGCGTGAACTTGCATATATGGGCGCAAATGTACTCCATGAGCACTCAATTTTCCCTGTAAGGCTTGCATGTATACCAATAAACATTCGAAACACATATGCGCCAGAGGAAGAAGGCACGCTTATTGTGCCTGATACAGAGGGCAAGCCGCTCCAAGGCAGGCTTACGGGTATTGCGGGCAGAGCTGGCTTTACGGTAATTGCTGTTGCTAAAGACGGAATGCATAGCGAGATTGGCTTTGGCTACAAGGTGCTCTCAGTTTTAAAAAAGCATGGTGTATCATTTGAGCACATACCTACCGGAATAGATACTATGTCTGTTGTAATCGAAGAAAAAGAGCTTATAGGCAAACGAAAGGCGCTTATTGACGACCTTATGGTAGAGAGCGAGTCGGACTGCATAACTGTGTATGACAACCTTGCGCTTATAGCAACCGTTGGCCGCGGCATGGTTCGCCATATAGGCATAGCAGCGAAACTCTTCACTGCGCTTGCAGATGCAGGCATAAACATAAGAATGATTGACCAGGGGTCAAGCGAGCTCAACATTATAGTCGGAGTCGAGAGCGATGAGCTCGAGCCCGCTGTTCGGGCAATATATGAGGCGTTTAAATAAACAGAGCCAGTTTTACAGTTTTCTTAACAGCCGCATATTTTAAGCGGCTGTTTTTGTTTGTACTTATACAGCACTGTTATAGATTTTAACAAAGCATAATAAATATCCCTTGTATTGGGCATACTTCCAAATTACAGGCAAACCAGGATGGGAAAGGAAGTAATGCCAAATGCATTTTAGCTTTGCAGGCCTTTTTGGCCGTGATGTAGGAATTGACCTGGGTACAGTCAACACAGTAATTTCAAAGCGCGATGAAGGCATCGTGCTGCGCGAAAGGAGCGCTATTGCGCTTGACCTTGAAAAACGAGTTGTAGCAGCAGGCGATGATGCTATGCTTATGCTTGGGAGGACCCCTGGGCAAGTGCAGGTAATACATCCCCTGCAGGATGGAGTAGTAGCTGATTTTCGGCTTTGTGAAGTGCTGCTCCGCTATTTTTTAGATAAGGCCATAGGCCGCGCTGCACGCAGGGCTGGAGTTCGTGCGGTTATTTGCGTGCCCGGTTGTGTAACTGATGTTGAAAAGCGCGCGCTTGAAGAAGCTGCCCGCGGTGCGGGCGCGCGTACAGCCTTCCTCATGGATGAACCAGTTGCTGCAGCAATAGGTGCAGGGCTGCCTGTTGATGAAGCTGCAGGCACGCTTGTGGTTGATATAGGCGGCGGCACAACAGATGCGGCTGTGTTGGCTTTGGGCAGTGTTGTAAACAAACATTCAGTTCGGGCGGGCGGTACGCATATAGATGCTGCCATTATGCAGCATATTCGTCAAACATACGGGATGACCATTGGCGCTCGGACAGCTGAAGAAATTAAGCTCGCTATAGGCGCTGCGCTGCCGGGCGCATCGCATAATATGCAGGTGCGCGGCCGCGATTTAAGAACCGGCCTTCCGCGTACGCTTGAGCTTGCCTCAATGGAAATTTACCGTGCTATTCTTCCGCAAATCATGAATATGCTCTCCTGCGTACGTGCCCTGCTCTCAACTACTCCGCCTGAGCTTTCTGCTGATATTTATGAACGCGGCATGTGCCTTACAGGCGGCGGCGCGCTTTTAAGTGGCTTAGGGGAGTTCTTTGCTGACGAAACAGGCATAAAAGTTTATGTTGCGCCTTCACCCCTTGATTGCGTAGCTGAAGGCGCACGCATTGCCGTTGAAAACCTTGCGTTTTACAGAAACCGCGCAGGCTAGGCTGCACATTTACAGCCATGCTTCCACTTTTTATTATATGACAGCCATGTAAACCTTTACTCGCCCTGTGTTGCAGCAAAGACTGCGTATGCTATAATATTGAAGATGATATAGCGGGAGGGCAAAGGTGCGAAACCTGCTAAAAAACAAACCATTGCTCATTGCGCTTTCAGCAGTTGTGCTGCTTGCGCTTTTAGCTGTGCTTACATCTAAAGAGCGCAAGCTCACATTCATTGAAAGTGCGATAGGCTCAGTTTTACAGCCTGTTCAGGCTTTTGCTTCGCGCGCATCTGATTCTATTATAGATTTCGTTGAAACCCTGCTGAATACTACTGATGCTGATTTAGAAAATCAGCAGTTGAAGATTCACGTTGCCTCGCTTGAACAAAACTTAAGCGAAATGGACGCGCTCCGAAAGGAGAACGAAAGGCTTAAGCAGCTGCTCGCGTTTGCACAAAACACACCTGAGCTAAGCTATGTAACAGGCGCAGTTATTGGCCGAAGCCCGGGTATTTGGTTTGACACCTTTACTATAAGCGTAGGCAGACTGCAAGGCGTTGAAAGGAACATGCCTGTTGTTAGCCCGGCAGGGCTTTTGGGGCGTGTGAGCGAAGTCGGCGCAACCTGGTGCAAGGTAGTTTCGCTTATTGACTCAAGCATGAACGTTAGTGTGCTTGTTGATAGAACCCGCGACAGCGGGATGATAAGAGGCACCCTTAAAGCAGGCACAGGCGCTGATACGCTGGAACTTTATTATTTGCCATCGGAAAGTGATTTGCTCCCCGGCGATAAAATTTTAACAAGCGGCATAGGCGGCCTTTATCCAAAAGGGCTAAATGTAGGCGAAGTGCTTACAGTAAGCCGTGCAGGGGAGAGCGAGTACAATGCAACCGTGCGCCCGACTGTCGATTTTAAGCATATAGAGGAAGCTATGGTCGTAGTAGGCATGCCTGCAATAGAGGAAACATCATGAACAGAAAGCTTCTCGGCCTGTTATGCGTTTTAGTATGTATTTACCTTGATTCTGTGTTCTTTGCTCGTATAAACATCTTAGGCATTAGGCCTGATGCAATGCTTGCTGCAGTTGTAAGCTTTGCAGTGCATACAGGTTCGGCTGCAGGCGCTGGTCTCGGGGCTGCAGGCGGACTTTTACTAGATGTGCTTTTTGGCAGAAGCCTTGGGCTATATACCGCAATTTATCTTTGCGCAGGCTTTGGCGCCGGCTATTTCTATAAAAAGTTTTATGCAGACAATGTAATTATTCCTGCTGCTTCAGCAGCAGCGCTTGGCGTAGTGAAGGAGCTTCTCCTTGCTTTGATTGTGCGCTTAGGCGGCGTCAGCTATTCATTTTTAAATGTGTTTGGCCGCTATATCCTCCCAAGCGCACTGTTAAGCGGCTTACTTTGCGCATTATTCCACGTTATATTAAAACCGCTTACAATGCCGCAAATAAAACGCAGGCAGGTTGTTTTAAGGCGCTGATAATAGGTGCCGTTAAGCCCGGAAGCTGTTTTTTGAAAGGAACCCGATGAAAGGCATAGCAAAATCCAGATTATTTATGTTGGCGCTTATTACCTTAGCTATGATGGCAGGGCTTATTCTGCAGCTTGGCAGGCTGACTATAACAGAGGGCGATATGTATGCTGCACAGGCAGCAAGCCGAAGAACAACTACAATGTATACAACAGGCGCACGCGGGCGAATTCTTGATAGAAACGGCATACCTCTTGCCTATGATGAAACCAGCTACAACGTTCAGTTCTACAGGGACCCTGAGCGGCTTAGCCCTGCTGACAGCGCGCTGTATACGGAAGCGCTCCTTACTGCTATTTCAATTATTGAGGCAGGCGGCGGCACAACAATCGATACCTCATATATTCGCATGGACGAGCAGGCAGAACTTTACTACAACTGGGGAGTTGAAGCGCCAGCATCGCAAAAAGCAAGGTATTTGAACTTTTGCAATGCTATGGGCTTTACAATGCCAGACCCTGATGATACAAGCACCTGGATATCTGCCAAGGATGCATACCGAAAGCTTAGGCAGCTGTGGAAAATCCCTGAGGAGCTGCCGTTTTCTGAGGCAGTTAAGCTAATGTCCATCCGCCAGGAAGTCAATATGAATAAATGGCGGGCGTACGAACCTGTGACGATAGCCTTTAACGTACCTATGGAAGTTGTAGCAGAACTTGATATGCGCGCCGAGGAGCTGCTTGGAATACGCACAATGCAAAGCACATCCCGCGTTTATCCATGGGGAACTACAGCAGCGCACATTCTTGGCTACCTAAGCCGCCAGGTATCTGATGAAATGTCTGTAACAGGCATGCAGCGCATGGGGTATGCGCAGGAGGACTATAATAATATCCCAAATATCTTTGCAAAAGACAAGGACGGCAGCCAGCTTACAGGGGCAGACGGCGGCGCAGTAGTCCAAATGACAAAGCTTGGGTATTCCTATAATGATTATATAGGAGTTGCAGGCGTTGAGCGCACTATGGAAAAGCACTTAAGCGCAAGCACAAACAATCAGCGCGGCACAAAAATAGTTGAAATAAACAAACACGGCACAGTTACGCGTGAGCTCGAAAAGACCCCGCCCTCAAACGGAAATGATGTGATGCTGACTATAGACCTTTCCCTTCAAAAGGTGACGGAAGCAGCCCTTGAGAATGCAATTTTAAAAATCAACGGCTATGAGAAGCTCCTGCTCCAAACAAAGCCCGAATACTACCTAAAACGCCGCCAGGAGCTTGCTGCAATAAAAACTGCGCAATCAGGAAGCATTGTTGTGCTCGATATACATACAGGCAAAGTGCTTGCTATGGCTTCATACCCCTCTTTCGACCCAAACAGCTTTATCAGGGGGCTGACTGAGGCAGAATTGTCCGAGCTTGGGTTTGGCGAAAACCCCGTAAATCCCAATATGCCTACTCTTAATAGAGCAATAGCCTCACGCCTCGCGCCGGGCTCAATTTTTAAAATGGCGACAGGGCTTGCCGGGCTTATGGAAGGGAAAATTACTACAACCTCCTTAATTACGGATGGAGGCAAATACACCAAGTTTGTAGACGGCGATGAAATAAAAGAAAGCGAGGCGCCCGAATGCTGGATTTATCCAGGTCGGCATGGCAGCCTCACACTTTCCGAAGCTTTGTCTGTAAGCTGTAACTACTATTTCTTTACAGTCGCAGACAGAGTCGGCATACAAAAGCTTAACGAGTGGGCAACGCATCTTGGCTTGAACGACCAAACAGGCATAGAGCTGCCGGGAGAATTAAGCAGCCACGTAGGCGGACAGAAGGTGCTTTATGATAATACGGCAGATTTAAAAGAACAAAAAAGCAGCCTGCCCGGCTATGTGTTCCGCCAGCTTGAAGCGTATTTAAAGGCAATCTTAAAAGAGCGCAACATGGAAATAGACAATGAAGCTATTTCTAAATGCAGCCAGGAGCTGCTTAAACTCCAGACAGGATCAACACAAAGCGAGTTCGGACCTGATATAAGGCGTATTTTGCGCGAAGAGCTGGGGCTTCCTATTGGTATTACTCGAACTCAGGATTGGGTGCCGAGAATTTCATCAATGCTTACTGAGCTTCAATGGAAACCCGCAATGACAATTCGCTCAGGCATAGGCCAGGCTACAACCCTCGTTACCCCTGTTGCAGTAGCGCGCTACGCAGCAGCTTTTGGCAATGGCGGCACTGTTTACGATGTGCACATCGTAGATAGGATACTCAACGAAAAGGGGTCAGTTGTAAAAGTCTATGAACCCTCAGTTTTTGAAAAGATAGAGGCGCCGTATGAATACTGGGCAGCAATACGCGATGGCTTAAAGGGCGTTGTTTCGCCTGAGGACGGCGGTACAGCAGCGCAGGCATTTTCCAAAGGGTTTGATACAGAAGGCTACTTAAAACGCATAATCGGCAAATCGGGCACAGCGCAGATTTCCACTTCCAAGGTTTCGAACGTTGATATTGAAAACACCTCATGGTTCGTAACTCTGCTTCCGCGCGAAGCGCCCGAAATCGTAATAATAACTTGCATCCCATACGGATTTTCCGGTTCACGCGCAGGCGGTCCGGCTGTTGAGGAAATTACCCGCTATTATCTTGATAGAAAATCAGGCATGGCAAAGGATAACTTAGTCCCTGTTAATGGGCTTATACCTTAAAACAAGCCAGGTCCACCCATATAATCGGCAGCTTGAGCAAATTCAGTTGCGCTGCCTTGTGTTAAATTGCTGCCTATTCATATTTGCCCGGGAAATACCTATAGAGCATGCAGGGCTTGCCCCCGCTTGAAAGCTTGCGCCTTTTATCGGCGCGCTTGCCGTAAATGCGTTCAAACTCAAGATGTGATGAAAATATATTTATGCCCCAAAACGGCAGGCGCTTGAAGACCTCGCGCATCTCTTTATAAAGTTGCTGCGCGCTTTCCTTTTCAAGCAGACGCTCTCCATAAGGCGGGTTTACAACGAGAATGCCTGTCTCACTGTTTTTTTGCAATTCTCTGAGCGGCCGTGTTTTAAAACTTGGGTTTACATTTGCGCGCTGAGCATGAAAGCTGCATAACTCTATGCTTTTCGGGTCAATGTCGCTGCCCTCTATCTGTGCGGGCGCAGGAACAATTAGGCTTTGCGCCTCTTCTCTTGCAAGAGTGAATACATTCTTATTTAGAAAAGGCCATGCCTCAGCTGCAAAACTGCGCTGAAGCCCCGGAGCCTGGTTTTTTGCAATTAAGGCTGCTTCTATAGGAAGGGTTCCTGAGCCGCACATAGGGTCTAAGAAATCCTGTGCGCCAGAATATTGAGAAAGCAGCAAAAGCCCTGCCCCAAGCGTTTCGCTTAGGGGCGCCTCAACATTCCGTATGCGATAGCCACGGCGGGAAAGCCCTGCGCCGCAGGCATCGAGCGAAAGCGTAGCAATATCCCTAAACAGCGCGACCTCAACGATTATTTCAGAACCGGTTTCGGGGATAAGCTTTGTTTTATAGGCTCTTCGCAGGTTTTCGACAATTGCCTTTTTTGTAATCCGCTGACAGTCTGAAACACTGAACAAACCGCTTTTTGCTGATTTGCCTGTAACATGTATTTTTGCATCCCTTTTTAGATACTGTTTCCAGTAAAGCGCAGCTACGCCATCAAATAGCTCCACAAAGCTTTTTGCAGGAAAGCTGCCGACTTCGAGCAGCACGCGCTCTGCAGTTCGCAAAAAGAGCAGGCAGCGGACTAAGTCAAACTCATCACCGCAAAAGCGAATTAAGGCGTCGTTTACCTCAACTACGTTTATCTTTAGCTTTCTTAATTCCGCTGCTGCTATTGCTTCGAGCCCGAGTCTGCAGGTTGCAAGAAAATTCATATCAGTTTTGCTGCTCCAGGCTTTGCATAAGCTTGTTTATTGCGTTGTTTAGCCTTACCTGTGTAATACCGTAGGCGCTGCACAGCCTTAGCTTGTTTGGTTCCTCGCCCAAGTTGCGGCATGCGAGGTATTCAATTGCTGCAGCAACGGCATGCACCTGAGGCGGGCGCAGTTTGGGGATTGTGCCTAAGTTGTAGAGACTCTCCATATAGCGGCGGAAGATTTCGGTTGCTTCAACAATCAGGCTGTTGGAGTGCGTCTGCATTGACTCCATGACTGTTTCAAAAACGCGCCTGTACGCAGCAGGCACCCTGCTGCCGGCGCGCCGTATGCTGACTTTGCTTTGAACAAGCCTCCCGTCAAGATACGCGATATACGGCTCAGCAGCATTCATGTGCTTGAGCATGGCAAACACATCCTGCTTTAGCGCGTCCGGCTGCGCCTGGTCAAGTTGAAAATGCCTGAGCACCCGCTCCGCTTCACTGTCGCCAAAGCTTGCAATCATAGATAAAACGCCCCGCTTTGCAGAGAGTTCCGGTAGGCGCAGGCTCCAAAAGAGAAGCCAGCGGAAGTTCTCGTCAGTTGACCAGCGCTTTAGCTGCTCTTCGTGCGGCTGGCGGTTCACCTCGTTAATTTTTCGCACCCTGCGCAAAACTTCAA